>JAUHXI010000158.1 GCA_030426875.1 bacterium | reverse complement strand
CCACACCGGTCATCGCTCAGTGTTGGGAGGGGGTTGATGTGGTTGAAACCCTTCGCTTGCTCACAGGTGTCACCAATGCTCGACAGGCGGCTCCAGGTACCATCCGTGGTGATTTGGCCATGAGCCTGCAGTCCAATATCTTGCATGCCTCAGACGGTTTAGAAGCGGCTAAAGAAGAGGTGAGTCGATTCTTTCGGGATGATGAACTCTTTGCGTGGGAAAAGACCAACCTCCAGCACATTTATGGGGAGGGTGAGGCTTAGTTTAATCGTAAGTATCACTGACCAACTCCTCAATTTTTTTTTGCTTCACTTTTGAGGTCTTTTTACTTTAAAGTGACTCATTCCGCATACGCAATTGTGATCTTTATGATGCCGATTGGGTCTTGAACAATGCCGATTCCAAAGCGAGTCCAGCGTGATTCTTGTAGCTGAGGGTTTTCGAGAATCATTTTTAGTGCTCCGTTAAAGCTAGTGTGACCCACTAAATAGGTTCCTAACATGCCGTTAACATTTGCATCCCGTAATTCATCCACCAAGTGTTGATTTTTAGGTGATTTTAAACCAAAGAAATCTTGAGCCAGCATGTGATCACCCCATGCTTGAGCTACCTCATTCAAGGTTGTGTCATTTGTTAGGGGGTCTGTTCTTGCTTCATTTAAAGCATTTAGAGTCTCATTTTTTAATCGCTCCACATCCTCTTCGACTAAAGGTATTTCAGAAAAAAGTTGCACAAAGGTATAGCTCCCGTCTTCATTTTGACTCACTCCAAAACCAGCCAGTTGCCACTGCTCCTCCAAAATGTTTTGCCTATGTGAAGCGCTACTCCACAGGCCATAATGAGCCATTTCAACCGTTGCATCCTTGGCAATGTTCTCCGAAACATATTGTGTGATGCCAAAGGATAGCTTGTGATCAGCTACTGTCTTGTTTTTTAGATCCCAGTGGCCAAAGTAATCGTCTCGAGCCATGTCATCACTGCGTTGTTGAGCCAGTGCATTTAGGTTGGGATCGAGTGTAAGGGGAGTTAAGCCATGATCTAGCCTGTTTTCATTCACCATGTAAAGCATTTGATTTTGAAGAAATTCTAAATGCGTCCCCAAATGCTTGGCTTGCGAATCGTGTAGGTCAAGAGGATTGGGTAAAAGAGGGTATTCGTATTGGGGATAAAGGGGAATATTTAAGACAGCTTGACCCGTTTCATCAATCACTTCCAAAAAATGCAAGGCCTCACTTTTTAAGTCATAGTAAAGATTTAGCTCCTTGGCTGAGAGGGGGAAAACACTAACCCCGCGAGGATTCAGCATGGGCTCATGGCTGGGGCTGGTCAAAGCCACCTCTTCCACAAAGCCACTGGGTAGGGTGATCAAGGCTTGGTCTTTAACATTGGCCAAGGGGTCCATTGTTACATCGATCCTTAAATCTGAAGGCACCCTTTCTGGCACCGAATCAAGATTGATCTGCGTCTCATCCAGATGGTAAAAGTGGTGATCTGTCACTTCAATTTCTTGTGAGACAGCAGCACTCCATTCAATGTCTTCTTGTTCCAAAAGATAGGTACCTGTCAAGTGAGCCCCTCGGGCTTCAAGCTCAACTAGGCCCGGATGCCACCCTTCAAAATCAGCGTAATGGGGAATGAGGGATGACCCATCATGAATCACATACTCAACGTGACGTTCACTCTGTTTAAAGGTTAGGCGCGTCAAGTCATACCCATTGTTGTCCCAAGAGACGAGGGTATCACCCGCATTGAGTTGAACATTTAAATCAGAAGGGGATTCCAGGGTATCATTCAGCTTATAATTTAGACAATCCGCCTCTAAAATCAATACATCCTTTACAACGGTGGATCCGGAATAACCAGGTAAAATACCCACTTGATAATAGCCAGCTTCAGGTAAAAAAAGCTCAAATTCGAACCTGCCACCTTCCTCTACTTTTGTATAAAAAGGATGTTGCTCACCAGCCTCATCCATCAAAAACGCACTGATATATTCTTCTTCACTAGTGGAGTGTCCAGATAAGCTCAACACTTCACTGGTGAGGAAGACGCTGGGAAGGGGGTGGTCCAGGGCGATCTGTTCAAAGCTGTCCTCCGCATAGTACTTTAAATCCTCAGTCTGGGAGCAGCTGATGGGCTCACCGCTAGCGTGCAGTGAGCCTTCAAGGGGTGTGACCGAGACATTGATCACGCCTGCTGAAAGAGGGCTGATGGCTTCAAATGCTGCCATTGAAAGGTCAATGACACGATCATGAGTGTAAGGCCCCCGATCGTTGATGCGCACATCAACCTCTTCACCATTGGCTAGATTTTTGACCCGTACAACCGTTCCAAAGGGAAGTGTGGGATGGGCTGCAGTGAAATCATACGCGTCAAAAAGCTCACCACTTGAGGTGCTGTTGCCATGTAATTCTAAACCATAATAGCTGGCCGCACCCTCTTGATAGGCCTCGGGAGTCTGAGTTAGTTTATACATCAACTCAGCCAATTGGCCCCGAGTCACTTCTGCTTTGGGTTCTACATTTTCATTCCCTGACACCAAAAATAAGCCAATTCCCTTGCTGTAGTTAAAATACTTTGCATACCAGGCGTCCACAGCAACGTCGGCATAAGGAGTATTTGTGAAGGGTTGGTCAACATCTTTCTCATTGGCCTCTAGGACGATTTTTAGGATTTCAGCCATGATGATCGTATCGCTAGGTCTGAAGGTGTTTTGATCTCCATCACCACTCACAACACCCAACTCTTTAGCCTTCTCAACATATCCAGCAAACCATTGATCCGGCGAGACATCACTAAATGAGCTGTCTTGATCATTTTCAAGTGCAGGCACATCGATCCCAGAACTCGCTAAAATTATTTTGAGGGCTTCTGCGCGATTTAAGGTTTTGTAAGGCAAAAAACTGCCATCTTTATACCCTTCAAGCACACCAAGGTCTTCCCAATGGGTGATGGATTGATAATATTCATCACCCTCATTCACATCAATGAACTCAGCAGTGGCAGCATTTTCGAAGCTAAACCAGCCAGTGATGAAAAATAGTAATAAACAGTATTTTTTCATGGATTTTTTTAGTTCTTTATTTATTCTAACATAATTTTCCTTAATTTGTCCAGTGTTCTGACGTCTATTTACCAATTACCCTTTTAATGTTCCAAAGGTCAGTGGAGAATTTGTAGCATCTTAAAACTCCCATCACTGCAAGGGGAATTTTACAAATCCTGTAATTTAGCGTAAATTCTTAGAGTTCCTAAACTGTTAAAATATGATTCATCGCAACTACATCATTGCCGCCGTCACTACAATGGTTTTCAGTTGGACATCCTTTTTAGTAGTGGTCACCCGCTTGAGCCCAAGAACACAGGGTGCAATCTCACTCCCGCTTTTTTACATGAGTTTGTTCATTGCCCTGGCAAGTACATTGATGTTGGTGCTTTACGGATTGCGTTCATGG
>JAUHXI010000157.1 GCA_030426875.1 bacterium | reverse complement strand
TTACTTTGTCGGTTGAAAATCGCCATAAGACGCTTGATATATGCCGAAAAACCTTGTAATAGTTGAGTCACCAGCCAAAGCCAAAACCATTGAAAAATACTTAGGTAAAGATTACCAGGTAGAAAGTAGCTATGGCCACATCCGCGACCTCGTAAAGAAAGATATGGGGATCGATGTTGAGAATAACTTCGAACCCAAATACGCTATATCCACCGACAAACGGGAGGTGGTAAAAAAACTGAAAAGCCTTGTAAAAAAATCGGAAACGGTTTGGTTAGCCTCGGATGAGGACCGCGAAGGAGAAGCCATTGCATGGCACCTTGCCGAAGCTTTGGGCTTGAACGCGGCCACCACCAACCGAATTGTATTTCACGAGATTACCAAAAGCGCCATTGAGCGCGCTATTCAGAACCCACGTAAGATTGACAAAAACTTAGTGGACGCCCAGCAGGCGCGTAGAATTCTGGACCGATTGGTAGGTTATGAATTATCACCTGTACTTTGGAAAAAAGTAAAAGCCGGTCTTTCTGCCGGACGTGTGCAATCGGTAGCGGTGAGGCTAATCGTAGACCGTGAACGAGAAATTGAAGCCTTCAAACCCGAAGAATATTGGAAGATTGATACAGATCTAAAGGTAGAAAAAGGCACTTTCAATGCAGAATTAAACAAAATTAAAGGAAAAAAAGCCGAGGTTGGCAACAAAAAAGCCGCCGATAAAGTGGTTAAAGACTTAAGGGCAGCTGAACATGTGATTGAAAAAATCACCAAAAAGAAATCAACACGAAAACCTTCTGCCCCCTTCATCACCTCAACCCTACAACAAGAAGCAAGTCGAAAACTCGGATTCTCCGTAAAACAAACCATGATGGTGGCCCAGCAACTTTATGAAGGAGTCGAACACGGCAAAGAGTACGGAGGGCTCATCACCTACATGCGTACCGATTCTTACAACTTATCAAAAGAGTTTTTAAAAGATGTGCCAAAAATTGTCACACAAATCTTTGGAAAAGAGTATGCCTTAGATAAGCCAAGATTATTCAGCAAAAAAGCGAAGGGCGCTCAAGAAGCGCATGAAGCCATCCGCCCCACTGACCTGTCTAAAACACCCGATGATCTAAAAGATCATTTGGACCCCAGACAACTCAAACTCTACAAAATCATTTGGGAGCGAACCATTGCCTGTCAAATGGCTGAGGCAGAATTAGACATGACAACTATCTTAGTCAAAGCAGGTGACTATGAACTTACGGCCAAAGGTCAAATCATTCGCAAGCCAGGGTTCATGAAAGTGTATGTGGAAGGCACCGACAATCCCGAAGAAGCCCTTTCTGACAAAGACAAATTACTGCCAGAAATGACCGAAGGAGAAGTTTGCGACCTTAAAAAAGTCAACGCTGAGCAGAAATTCACTCAACCTCCCGCCAGGTACACCGAAGCAAGTTTGGTGAAAAAAATGGAATCTGAAGGGATCGGGCGACCGTCCACCTACGCCCCCACCATTTCGACCATTGTGAACCGGGGTTATGTTGAAAAAAAACAAGACAAAAAGCTTCACCCCATGGACATTGGGACCATTGTAAATGACTTCCTCGTCAAACATTTTGACAACGTGGTTGACTACAAGTTCACTGCCAATATGGAAGAGCAACTCGATGACATTGCTGATGGAAAGATAGAATGGCAACCCATTGTCGAAAAATTCTTCACCCCTTTTGAAAAAAATATTGAAGTGAAAAAAAAGGAAGTCAAGAAAGAAGATGTCATCACCGACACTACTGATGAAAAATGTGACAAATGTAAAGCTGACATGATGGTGAAGTTGGGTCGAAACGGAAAATTCCTCAGTTGCAGCAAATACCCAGAGTGTAAAAATGCCAAACCAATGAAGGAGGACGAAGAGCGAGAAAAGAAGCTTCAAGAGCAATTTAAAGATGAAAAGTGCGACAAGTGCAAAAGTCAAATGATCGTTAAAAATGGACGTTTTGGAGAATTTTTGGCCTGCAGCGATTACCCCAAATGCAAAAGCACCCGCCCCCTAGCCCACGCCTTGAATGTAAAATGTCCAGAATGTAAAAAGGACATTGTAGAAAAACGAACGAAGCGTGGCAAAGTTGCTACCTGGAAGAAGCCAGTGGAAAAGCCCTGTCCTGATTGCAAAGGACTGCAAGTAGAGCACAAGAAGGGTGTCATAAAATGTGAGGGTTGCGACAAAGAGACGGAAGTGGAAGATGAGGAATAACACATAAATGATGGACCCCGGTAAAGACGCGATGAATCGCGTCTTTTGAAGGCGACATTGGCCAATTTCCCCTTCATTCGCCTTCAGCACCCCCTCGCCACCCTCACAAAAAAATGTTAAACTCACTCCGATTGTCAAAAAAATAAATGATCAAAAAACCACGTAAAAAAACAAGTAGAACACCAAGAAAAAAGAGAGGCCGCTCTCGGTTTATGAAATGGCTTGGAATAATAATTGGAGGTGCAATTATAATTTTTGCAGCCCAGCGCATCTATTTTAGACTGAACCAGTCAGATGTGGGTGATTATTTATCGACAGAGCAAACAGTGGCTTATTTTCAGTGGAACGAGCTAGAACTTCCAGTTCAATTAAGAGGCAACATGAACCAAAACAATTTTGAAGCGCTCTTGAGTCAAAACGCTGGTTTAAAATTGAGCGAAGCCGTCGAAAACTTTGGAAAAGGAGGCATTACCTACACCTTTATTGAACATGCAGATCAAATTGAACCCGTACTTTTTGTAGAGAGCAAAGGAAAGCGAGTTACCCTAAAATACTTTGAGAGCTTGCTTTTAGCAGGCGAAACACTCAAGCAAAGCCTGGATGACAACCCCGTTTACACCTATCCTCAAGGGCAGAACTTTTCGTTTAGAATTTTAGATGGACAAGTGGCCATCAGCCCTGATGTAGAGGTTTTGAAAACCTTAGACAAAAAAGAAGAAACGGCACTGAGCAACAATGAAGCCTACCAAAAAACCTTGGGCAATTTACCCAGACGCAGTTGGATGATGGGCTACATCAACCCCGAAAAAGTTCACCTATCTGATGATTTGGCAGTTAACAGCCTAATTAATCCTCTAAAAAGCACCATCAAAAACCTAGCATTTACGGTTGAAAAAGAAAAAGATGGCCTTCATTTCAACATGTACATGAATAGTGACGCAAGCTTTCTGCCTCAAAGTGACATCAGTGGAGCAGAGGTTTTCAATCGAGACCTTGTACAATACATTCCAGTCGAAAGCGTGGGTATTTTTATGGGAGGAGCTAATCTAAAAGCCGAATGGCAAAATGCAATAGAAACGGTTTCAAACCTAAACCCTGCCTACGCTTTGATTCTAGAGGGTGTCATCAATGATGAAATCAGCACCCTTTTTGGCGAAGGGATTAGCCTAAAAAATGACATCTATCCCCTCTTTGAAAATGAATATGCCGTTGCCTACGGGGACGGAAACATCACCCTCGTTT
>JAUHXI010000156.1 GCA_030426875.1 bacterium | reverse complement strand
GTGCTTCGCTTTGATAAAAAACTGCGTGACTTGATCATTGAAAAACGCCCCATGTCTGAGGTTTATGTGTATGTGGAGTTGAATTCTAAAATGTTGACCTTGCGGGAGGATGGGATTTTGAAGGTGATGCGTGGCTTGACCACGTTTGAGGAGGTGTATCGAGTGGCGGTTTGATTATATTTTTTGTAGAGATGGCGAGGGATCCCAGAGGATTCAATCGCGTCTTTTTTTAAAAACCTGTCGTTGGAGCACTTTTGCAAAGTGGTTCAGCGAGTTTTAGGTTGGAATTATTCCATCATGACTACCCAATCTCTTTTTTTAAGCGGCAGCTTTCAATTCATTCAGACCCAAACTATTGGACCACTTTGAAAAAGTGCTCCGGCATGAAACGAGGAGGAAGGGGCGGCATTTGCTAAAATTCCCCTCTAGTATAGGGGAAGATTTTGCCCAAAAGGCAAAATCGGGGTGTGTACAATGGGCATTTTGAATGTGTTCCGGCTAAAAAGACATGATGAATCACGGGTCCCTACAACAGGTTTATTATAAATGGGTTGGTGGGGCCTTGATGTCGTTTGTGGGTGTAGTTTCGGTCGGGGTGGGGGCAGTTTGAGGTATTGTATTTTGAGTGGGGGGTTGAATGGGTCCTGCGTCCAGATCTTCAGGTTCAACGCGTCTCCCTTCTAATTCGCTGTCTCCAAAAATGGGGAAGGGGATGTTTTGAGATTGACCTGCTTTGGTGGCAGCATGAGCGATTTCCTCATTCGAGGGGGTCTTTTTGAGCTCAGGCACCACTCCTTTTTTGAGGCTGTCCATGGTCTTGAGGAAGCTTCGGTCATCCTCATCCAATTTGAGGGTGCGAATGGGGAAAGGGATATTCACTCCCACTTCGTCGAAGGCATGTTTGATCTTATTGGCTAGATTGGACCGGATTTTCATCCAACTGTTTCCCGTCTCAATCCAGAATTTGATTTTTATGTTGATGGCGCTATCCCCAAATTCGTCCACTAAAATCAGAGGTTCGGGTTTGACCACGATGTTCTCATCTTTGTCGATGATGCCTTTGATGAGGCTGGTGACCATGGGTAGGTCTGTTTTGTAATCCACTCCGACCATTAAATCGATGCGTCGGAAGGGATTGGTGGTGTAACTGATCAAGGTTTCGCCGAGCATGGTTTGATTGGGGATGACGATTTCGGTGCCGTCGATGCCTTGTAGAATGGTGGCCCGGGTGTCGATGTTGACGATGGTGCCTAAAATTTCGCCCACTCGGATGAAGTCGCCGATGTTGATGCGGCTTTGAGAGAGCATAATGACACCGGAAATGAAGTTTCCAATGATATCTTTCAATGCAAAACCGATACCAAGTGATAGGGCTCCGAGTACGGTGGTGAAATTGAGGCCATTGATGGCGAAGGCGATGGTGATTCCAATGGTGATGATGGTAATCTTGGTGATGCGATCGACTAAAATCAAGGCACTTTCTTGAATGTCTTCGCGCTTGCTGATCATTGTTTTTTTAATGGAAGCAGCGCTCATTCTAGCAATGATGTAGAAAACGAAAACGATGATGATTCCAGCGATCCAGTTGTCGATGTTGTTGGCGACGTAGGAGATGAAACTTTGAATGCCACCTTGAGCGCCGTCAGCAACGACTTCTGCTCCATTTTCTGCGGTTTGAGCGGCGTTATCAAATACACTTTGAGCCTTTGCTGGGGGGATGAGCCAGTCAAGCATGATTTTATTTTATTTTTTAGAACTTATCTCTTTATTATAGCAAAAAAAAGCTCTTTTTTCAAGGGATTTTGTCCATTCAAAAGTTCCTTTCTTTCCACTATTTTTTTAGGATCACCCCTTTTTTAGTTTGAAACTTTCTTCACTTCAACCTCACCTCCCTACATAAAACCTTACTCCTTCTCCTCACCTCTTTTTTTGTTTATTTTTTCTTTTCTTCATTTTTGGCCGCAAAAACGAAGCAAAAACGGCTGGGGAGAACACGACGCGGAATCATCTTTTTTCCTTTATTCATTGTCTTGTCCGCTCATTTCTCCCCAGGCCCCTAGCCTTACCAGGAAATCAACACTTATTTATAGGGTTTGGAATGATTTTAGATTTTTTTATGGAATTTGTTCAAACTAAAAATCTGCTGATCCTTTTTTTAGGCGCTTATATTGCATTTTATATAATTTTGTGTTATAATATAATTATTCCACGTTTGCTTATCCCCATTTAAAAATGAAGCTCAAAAAGAAGTATCTCCTCTATTTTTCATTCCTGTCGGTTTTATCTATTTTTTTGGCCTAACTACTAGATTCATTTTCCATTCTTTTCAAAAGACGCACATATTTTTTGAATTGCCGTTCAAATTCATTTTGAGATGGTTTTAAATCGTTGAATAGCTTGAGAGTAAAGCTTTCTTCATTGAACCCGCCACTGGCTTTTTTGAGTTTTTCCATCCCATCAACGCCTGCTTCAATTTCTTTTCCGGCGGAAATCAGCATGTGGCTTATTGCTTTTTTGGTAAGCGCCTCATTCATTCCGGCTTCTGTGCTTGCTTTTTGTAGGGGGTTGAGGAATGCGTTGAAGAGTCCTCTGAATAAAACATGTGTGGTTGCGATGGCCATTTGGTCTTCGGGAATGGCTTGGGTGTGATTTCCAAAAATGTATTCGACTGTCTTTTTGTCTTCGGGGCTGCACTGTTTGTCTGGGGTGTAAAAAATGAGGTCATTGAGTGGGTCGACTGGCATCATTAGCCGGATGATTCTGTGGCCAAATAATGCTTCTAATTTTTTTAAAGTGAAGGTGGGTCCTAAGCTGATGAGTAATTTTCCATTTTTAACTGATTTGATTTGATCGGCAATGTCCTCAAAACTATATTCTTTGGCTGTCAAAATGATCACGTCTGCTGCCTGAACGGCTGCTTGGTTGTCTTTGTTGATGTCTAAGGTCGGGATTTCAATTTTCAATTTTTCGAGTTCCGCTTGATTTCGCCGAGTGGCAATCAGGTTTTGGTGCCCTTTTTTGATGAGCGTTTCTAGGATGCTACGTCCTAGGTGACCGGTGCCGATGAGGGTGATGGGGGTGGTTGAGTTCATGAGTTGAGTATAGTTTTGTTTGTGGGTGATGTACAGTGGGGGGCTAATCCCACTGGCCCCCTTTGATAAAAGGGGTATTCTTTTGGGTTGTCATTTCATGTCTCAATTGAATCATCAAAAATAGGACCGTGAAATCCTTTGAATTCTGTTAAACTGAGTATGAACGATTCCATCATCTTAATTTATTTCCACATGGACTTCCTCAAACTCCTCCAAAAACGCCGGGCTTGTCACCACTTTCTACCTGGAGGAGAGGTTTCCAAAAAGCAAATTGAGGAATTGATTGAGCAAGCCTCTTTGACTCCTTCGGGCTACAATGCCCAGCCCTGGGAATTTGTGGTGATTCGAGATAAAAACCGGTTGAAAGCGCTTCAAAAAATTGCTTTCAATCAAACTCATCT
>JAUHXI010000155.1 GCA_030426875.1 bacterium | reverse complement strand
TTCTGCAAAATGATCTGAGCACTCATCACATCTCGCTTACCCTTCTGATCCTTATCCGTAATTCCCTGCCCCCTAAGCGACTTAATCGCAAACTCTGTACTGAGTCGCTCATCAAAAAAAGCGAGCTCCATGTCTGGCATTGACTGTTTGAGCTGCTCATGGAAAATCTTTGTTTTTTGAGCTCTATCGCCTATCTTACCATCCATGTGAATGGGGAACCCTAAAATGATGCGAACGACAGACTCTTCTTCACAAAAAATTATAAGCTTAGCAATAAGGGCTTTAATAGAAGTGTACTCTAAAAAATCCCGAGGAAATGCAACTTCCTTATTGATATCAGAAATAGCCATACCAATCCGTCGATCACCGTAATCTATGGCCAAGTACTTTCCTTTTTTGGATTCAGGGTTCAAAAGCTGAAGGTTATTTTAGAGTGAAACTAAGCCTTTTCTTCTGTTTTTGGAGCCTCTTTGACTTCAACTGCTTTTTCCACTTTTTCCTTTTCCACCTTGGAAACTTCCCTTTTAACCGTTTTTGAAGGCTTTTTTTCTACTTTTTTAGATGGTCCAATATTGATCGCTCGTTGAATGCGAGATTTTTTATGGTCTGCATTTTTACTGTGAATGATGTTCTTCTTAGCAGCTGTATCAATAGACTTAATCACTTCGGGCAGCATTTTTTTAGCCTTTTCCATCTCCCCAGTTTCAACATAACCCAAAACTAGTTTCATCAAAGACTTCATTCGACTCCCATAATGCTTGTTACGAGTTTGAGCGGTCTTGGCTTGCTTCATCCGTTTAATGACTTGCTTGGTGATTGGCATCTATTCTAAGTTACTAATTATTAATGTTGACCATCTTGTCATTGACTCATGACTTGAGTAGGCTGAGGTATTGTAAGGGTTTTTTTCAGTGAATGCAAGTTATTCTTCTAAAACATTTCCATAATCAGCACCCAGTACGATCACAATGTCAGACCACGTGTCTTCTGATTTATTTTGTGCAGTGCTATCATCCTCAGATGAAAGGTAAATCTGACGCTCACTTGGAATGAATTCGGCTTGTACAAAATAGTCATTCAAGACCTCCAAAGTGCTTTGGTGCACAGGAATTTTAACCCCTTGCTCATCCTCGGCCCAATCATTAAAATAGATCACAGTCTCATCCAATAATTGCTTTTCACCAAATTCATCTAGATGATTCCCCACATTATAAAACCCCATCTCGTCCTCAATCATCAGGCCATGGCGATTCAGCTCGTAAGCTAAACTTCCAGCAATGCCTGACAAGCTAGTGGCATTCAAAATTTGAATGTGCGGTTGCTGAGTGTATATATCGCGGTGATTGAAGATTAGGTTAGCATACCCTTGAACTTGTTTGATGTCATCGTCATATGGCAATAAGGCATAGGTGCCAAATATTTCAGCAGGAGGGTTATACAAGAATCCACCCGTCTGACCGGGATCATCATGCAGCTGACCGCTGACAATTTGAGGTGAGCCACTAGCCACTCCAGCTAAAGTCACCAACTCTCTCAGCTTTAGATCAGTGTTCATGTTTTCGTTCACTGAATTGTATAGATCTGTGATGGTTTCAAGTGAAGTAAGGGTTTCTTTGGTGAGGATCTTATCTTGAATAGCCTTTAAAATAAGCTGTTGCCTAAAAGAGCGGTCAAAATCACCTGTGCCATGACGGCTGCGGGCATATTTAAGGGCTGTTTCGCCATCCAATACCTGAACCCCAGCTTCAATATAGAAGGGGTCATAACCAGTATCAGTGGCATTGGGAAAAAGGGTGTCGTTGATGGTTGCAGGAACATCAACTGTTATACCTTCTATACTATCAACCACTTCCACAAAGCCCTTAAAATCAATGCGCATATAGTATTGGATGTCCATATCGAATAACTCCCCCACCGCTTTCTTAAACATATTATACTGCTCATCGTCATCGTCTAAATCAGCATAATTGACGTAAATTTCATTGATTTTTCCGTAGCGATTGAGGCCTAGGTTATTGGTGCGGGTGATGTAATAGTCACGAGGAACTGAAAGTAGGGATACAACATTGCTCTCATGATCGATACTGGCCACCATGATGGTGTCCACCAAGCCTGCCCCCTCTCGCACAAAACCACCATCCCCCAAGAGGAGAATGTTTGTGAATCCATTTTCATCTTGATCCAAATCGATCCCCACCTCTTCCACGATAGTATCTATGCTTGGGTCAGCTACAATTCGGTAGGCTGAAAAGCTAACTCTAATCACTATAAATAGTCCGATCAGGAGCAAAATTCCTGCAATGACGTAGCTAATTATTCTAACCCTTTTCTTTTTAAGGTTTTTTTTAGCTCCATTATCGCTCTCATTTTCCTCAGTCTTCTTCGGAAGTTCTTTTTTAGATTTTTGACTGATTTTACGGGATTTAAAACTCATATTTTTTAGTTATTTTGGCCCATTAAAGCCCCTAAAACACCGAGGAAGTGTAGCATTTTTTATCCTTCTTGGTCAAGTTCAGCTTGGGTTTTTGGGTTTACAAAAAGCCACTTGCTAGGCAAGTGGCTTTTTAAATCACAATATCACGACATTAAACTTATTTAAGCTCAACAGTTGCACCAGCGCCTTCCAATTCAGCTTTCATTTTTTCAGCCTCATCTTTTTTGACACCTTCTTTGATGGCCTTAGGAGCCCCATCAACGATTTCCTTAGCTTCTTTGAGGCCAAGACCAGTCATGTCTTTAACCATCTTGATGACAGCAATCTTGGTTCCACCTGGTGAGACCAAAACAACGTCAAAACTATCTTTTTCGGCGGCTTCACCACCAGCATCACCTCCACCGCCAGCTGCGGCTACGGCAACAGGTGCGGCAGCAGAAACACCGAATTCTTCTTCCATGTTTTTTACCAAATTAGCCAGCTCCAAAACAGAAAGTTTTTTAACGGCATCCATGATTGATTGAGCTTCCTTAGAAAGTTCTGGAAGTTCTTTTTTAGCATCGTCAGACATAATTGTTTGAGTTAAGAGTTAAATAATTAATAATTGAAATATGATTTGAATTGAATTAAGCAGCGTCTGCCTTTTCTTCAGTGGCAGGCTCTTGATTGATAACAGCTGCTTCAGGGGCTTCTTGCTCCGTTTTTTCCTCTGTCTTTTCAGCTTCAACTGGAGCGGCGTCGCCTGCAGGAAGGGTGTCTTTGTACCCATCAAGTACGCGTACAAACCCAGCTATCAAATTACTCAACAAGCCAACGGTTCCAGAAACAGGGGCGTTCATGGAGCCAATCAATTTGGCAAGGAGCTCTTCGCGACCTGGCAATTTGGCATATTCTTGAATGACTTCAGGGCAGACAACTTTTCCGTCGATCACTCCCCCAAGGAGTTTCAAGTTTTTATTGGGTTTAGAAAAGTTAAATAAAACAGTATTAAAACATATTTATATGCGAAGGGTAGAGGTATTGACTGAAATATTGCCTTTTATTGTATTTCCTGCAAAGCCAGG
>JAUHXI010000154.1 GCA_030426875.1 bacterium | reverse complement strand
CGCATGCCCAGTGTGGAGCTTTTTGAAACCTTCGACCTTTCTGAGATGACGGATTTAAACATCTATAAAAATGTCTTGAACTCAACTGACAGCGAACAATACCCAACGCTTCACATCTATGAAATTCAGCCACCTGTTGGTCAAGGCACCACCAATTATCTGCGTCTAAAATTAGCCATGCTCACCCAATTGGGATCCGACACCACCATCAATGAGACCAGTGGTTTTGGCGACAGCAGCCTATTTTACAACCCAGTTGACAACGAAAAAACAGGCTTTCTTTTAACTCAAATTGATGATACACTGTTTGGGTTCCGCTACTCAAAAGTTTCCGAAAATAGCTTTTTGTACATCCAAAACTTCATCACCAGCTATCAAAATCAGACCTAAACCCCTTCAAAACATCCATTAATTCTTAATCATTTAGCATCGTGGCAAAAGCAGTTACCAAGATCATCAAATTACAAATCCCAGCCGGTAAGGCTAATCCCGCCCCTCCTGTTGGTTCCGCTTTGGGTCAACATGGTGTGGCCATTCAGGATTTTTGTAATCAATTCAACGAAAAGACCAAGGATCAAATGGGAACCTTAATTCCTGTGGTGATCTCTGTTTATGAAGACCGTTCATTCAGCTTCATCACCAAGATGCCACCTGCTTCAACTCTGATCATGGATGCCATCAAGTTAAAGAAAGGCAGTGGCCTGCCTCACAAAG
Source organism: bacterium (assembly GCA_030426875.1). Classification (GTDB taxonomy): domain Bacteria; phylum Patescibacteriota; class Gracilibacteria; order UM-FILTER-43-11; family UM-FILTER-43-11; genus JAUHWS01. Next base: position 2,822 of record JAUHXI010000154.1, on the reverse strand, counting down.
ACAAGGTGGGAAACTTGACCAAGGGACAACTCAAAGAAATTGCTGAAAAGAAGCTGGTCGATTTAAATGCCAATGATGTTGAACAAGCCATGAAAATCATTGCAGGAACCGCCCGAAGCATGGGTGTGACTGTTGAACAATAGTAAAAAAATCAATTTAAACTTATTAAGTGGGAGGCCTTAAAAAAGCCGCTTGAACCACATAACCCCCAACCCGATGAAACGAGGTAAAAATTACAAGTCAGCTGCTAAAAAATTGGCTGCAAAAGAGTTCTACAGTCTAGCAGAAGCTGTGAAACTAGTTCAAGAAACGGCTACGACTAAATTCGATTCCACCGCCGAAATTCACCTAAGTCTAAACATTGACCCCACCAAAGCAGATCAAACGCTACGGGGTGTTCTTAGTCTACCTCATGGAACCGGCCGTACGGTCAAAATCGCTGCAATTGTGAGTGATGATAAAGTCAAGGAAGCCAAAGATGCGGGCGCTGATGAAGCTGGCCTAGAAGATCTACTGGCAGAATTTGCAAAGGGAAAAGTGGACTACGACGTGATCGTTGCCACCCCAGATGTGATGAAAAAATTGGGTAAAGTGGCCAAAATTTTGGGTCAAAAAGGAGTGATGCCCAATCCAAAAGCAGGGACCGTTAGCGACAATATTGTAAAAACCATCACTGAACTCAAAGCCGGTCGTCTAGAATACCGCAATGACAAACAAGGAAACATTCACAGTATTTTTGGTAAAATTTCTTTTAAAGAGGAGGATTTGATTAACAATTTAAAATCATTCTTGAATGTGATCAAGGAAGCCAGACCGTCTGGAGTGAAAGGGAATTACATCAAATCCATCACCTTGACCACAACGATGGGTCCTGGAATCAAGTTGGATGTGAATGAGGTAATGAAGGGGCTTTAGTCAATGTTGAATGTTAAATTTTAAATATTGAATTTTAAAGTTTGCATTTAAATAGTTCTCAATATTCAATATTTTTATGAAAGTTAGAATCAAACGGATCGATACGTCTCTTCCTCTTCCCGTCTACGAGACCAAAGGATCGGTGGGTTTTGACTTGTTGGCGCGCGAGGACACGGTGATTGAACCTGGCTCAATCCAACTGATTCCAGGCAATGTGATTGTGGAGGTGCCAGTAGGCTACAGTTTGCTTTTGATTTCACGGAGTTCGACCCCACGGAAGCATGGTTTGACGAAGCCACATGGGGTTGGGGTGATCGATCAAGACTATTGCGGGCCAGAGGATGAGATCTTGATTCAGATGTTCAACTTCACCCAAGAACCGGTGACGATTAAAAGAGGTCAAAAGATTGTTCAGGGTCTTTTTGTGCGGACGGATCAGTTTGAATTTGAAGAGGTGGAGGAGATTTCCGTAAAGTCGCGGGGAGGATTTGGGAGTACGGGGTGAGCTAAGCAAACAAAAAACCCCACCTCTTTCGGAGGGAGGTTTTTAAGAGAGTTATATCCACTTATTGTTTACAGTTCATCGCTACCCAAACGCATATTACACGCATGCAAAAGTCCAACTAAACCCATATTATCTCGTTTCTCCAATGGGCTAGACCACTTTAAAAAACCAGACGACTCACCAAAAACCCTAACACCTCTATGGTACGGGTCCGACCGATAAAGTGGGTTAAATGGATCTATACATTCAAAGCGTTCACCATCATCATCCTCTATACAAACAGGCTCCCCATGTCCCGTTTTTTTTGACAGTCCATCTAAGCAGCTAAAAAGTTGCTCTCTTAATTGATATCGCTCTCTGACCTCTGCCTCATTCACTATACTGACCCCACCATTTACATCAGGAGCTTGTGATTGACCTTCAGTAGGACCACAAGCCAATCCAAAAGATAATCCAGCAACAGCTAAGCGGTTTGATAGTGACATGATTTTATATGTTATATTGTATTAGAGAGGCAAATTAACATATTATTTTTATATTGTCAACAAAAAAATAAATACCCGCGTCAATGTACTCTCTTTTTAAGATCTGATTTTTGCCTTTTTTTCAAAAGCCGACGAGTAGAAATTTTAGAATATAAAAACGCAAGCAAAAAAATCAGCACCAACAGATTCGCAAGGTAATAAAAAAGACTCCAAGCATTCCACCCTCGCCATTCGCCCCAAAAAATACCCGCTTCGGAATCAAACGTAACATAAGCCCTATTATTAAATTCATCAGAAAGACCCACGCCAACCTCACCATGCTTAAATAAAAGATAGTTGAATTCTAAAATCACGCAGTCCTCACAACTCGAATCTGCTGCAAACGTTTTTACCTGCCCATACTGAACACCATAAGGCACCTCCAAATGAACACTCTTAAGATCCAAACCAATCCCCCTCATGTCATGATCAAGCCATTTGTAATCCGGATCTCTAACCAAAATGCGCACCTGATGATTCCACCAAAACTTCTGCTCATTTTCTATAGAAATGATCTCAGGAGCTGTTAAATCCATCAACATAGCAGGCTGATTGATTGTGAAACACGTCTTCCTGTCCTGGGCCAGGTTAACAAAAAAGCCATATGGATAACTATCATCCCAAAAACGCAATACGTCTGACCACATGTTTAGCGCATCTTCTTTGTAAGCCTCATCCTCAGTTTGAGACCATAAAATCAAAGCCATACTCAAACGTTTGTCATAATAATCCCTACCATTATCCGCAGCCTCGCTCACATTGTCTTCAAAAACCACCTCATCACCATGACCTTGATTCTTGTATATTTCGTACAAAGCACTCGCCTCTTCTCTCGCCTCCTCATTTTCAGAAATATAAGCATAAAGCAACTTGTCCAA
>JAUHXI010000153.1 GCA_030426875.1 bacterium | reverse complement strand
TGAACAGTAATAATTACCTCAGTTTTTTTAGCCTGCATGGTACTGGAATTAGCTAATTGCAAGGGTATTTCTGGAATCTCAAGAGCCTTGTAGTCAATACCTATTAACAAGGCACTTGTATAAGAAAGTAACGTGTAATCTGCTCCAGTATCGATGAGAAACTCCGTATAACGTGGCCCACCGTTAATCTTTCTAATTTTAGCTAAAAATTTTGGCTTATCTTTGATGTAGGGAAATTTATGCATCCAATAAAATATTCAGGGTGAATACGAGCCATAAGAAATTCTTTATCATTTAAATCAGGAACTATTTTTTTAGCTTTATTGAATGCTTCTAAATGATCTTTGCCATAAGCAAGCACCTTACCATCCAAGGCGATGAAACGTTCACCTCGGTGTTTTTCCTCTTCTTCCGGTGAAATGTCTGGGTAAATGGCGTTGTTCATTTGCTTAGATTGCTTTCTATCTTCTACTTTTCCTGAAGAGTGAAAAAAAAGAAGATAAGGAGGTGTTATTTACTGTAAAGAAATATAGCAAATATACTTCTATTTATCAAGTGAGTAAGCCGATTTTTTAAGGCTCTATAATCCTTTTAATGAATTTTTTAAATCTAAACTATCTCACATTGTGCCGCGTATTGGTCCGGTAACTGTCTTCCTCCTCCTTGATCAATCTCCAATCCCCATGATCAGCAATATTCCCTGACCACTGGATTCCATTTTTAGCCTTCATCACTTCTTCATGAGTGGGAATGCCTTCGGCACCAGCATCTTGAAGTTTTTGGAGAGCCTTTTGTAAGTGGGGATTCATCATGTTTTCATCATTATTTTCCCAAGCAGTGGCTAAATTTTTCCTAAAGAGTTCATTTAACTGTTTTGTGCTCGGCTTCAAATCAATGTGATATTTTTTGACAACCTCATTAAAATGTTCAAATTTTTCCTTCAAAAAATCATCAATCACCTCAATTCTAGGCTCCAAACTCATTTCCACACCTGAGCGTTTACGTTTTAATAGGTTTTGTATGGATTTTTTAACTTCAGAATCCTTAATCTGATCCTCAACAAGCTCCTCAAATTCCATTGGAGCAGCTTCATTTTTGGCCTCAATCCAAGCACAAGCCAAAAGAGGTCTGAGCACGTAAAAATATTTTTTAATTTTTACAATTGGATTTTTAAAATAAGCATTCCAATTACGATTGGCCATACTCAGGTAATGGTAAATGCATGATTTAGGATTGAAATACTGTTTCTCTAATTCCCGCAATTCGTCTGCTACAGAAAATGGCTCTAAGTAAACCATGGGACTGTGGAGCCATTCTAAAAAGGGAGGATTGGACTTCCTAAATAAGCGCAAAGCCTTTTGAAGCTCCCATCCAGCCAAATCAAGGTCACCGGGAAGCATTTCCTCTATTGTGTCTTTTTTTTTATCAATGCTCAAGTACCACTCCTTTCGATGAACGTAGATAAAACGCACATCCCAGTCACTATCGGTTGACTCAAAACCCCATGCCCGACTACCTGATTCGATGGCATAAAGGATTTTTACACCTTTCTCGGCCTCGAGCCTGGCCAACTCTTTTTTAATTTGCTCAATCATGATTTCATTTATTTGTTTCAATTATAGCAGAGATCGATTACTATTGAAGTAATTCTGGAAAGCCTTAACCCATCCCTACCATGCATTTCGCCGACGAAGCACACATCAACGTTAAAGCCGGTGATGGAGGCAATGGCTCTGCCTCATTCTTGCGGGAAAAGTACATCACCAAAGGGGGGCCTGATGGAGGCAATGGGGGAGATGGAGGAAGTATCATCATGCAAGCGGATGAAAATGTGAACACGCTCGTGAATTTTATGAGTAAGAAGCATTATAGGGGAGATTTTGGCAAACAAGGATTGGGCCAGAATAAATATGGCGCAGCGGGCGAAGATGTCATTCTAAAAGTGCCCGTTGGAACCATCGTCAAAGATTTTAAAACAAATGATTTAATTGCTGACTTTACACAATCCGGTCAACAAATAATTGTAGCCCGCGGTGGAATGGGGGGTAAGGGGAACGCTAACTTCACGTCATCCAAACGACAAGCGCCTGATTTTGCTGAATTGGGAGAGCCTGGTGAAGAACGGGAATTGAAAATGGAGCTCAAGCTCATTGCCGACATCGCCATCATTGGCTACCCGAGCGTGGGGAAATCCACTCTGATCTCGCGCATCAGTAATGCCAAGCCTAAAATTGCGGATTACCCCTTCACCACCCTTGTGCCCAACCTGGGAGTCGTTAAGGTGGATGAGACTGACTTTGTGGTGGCCGACATTCCCGGCTTGATTGAGGGGGCTCATGAAGGAAAAGGACTTGGAATTGCTTTTTTAAAGCACATCGAACGGGCCAATATCCTGGTCCATCTTCTTGACCTAACCCATGAGGACTTAAAGGGAGAGTTCAGAAAAATCAATGAAGAACTGGCCTCCTTTAGTCCAAAATTAGCTGAAAAAGAACAAATTGTCGTCTTCAATAAAGTCGATGCCACCATTTCTGAAATTGTAGACGAAGCCAAAAAGGAATTCTCAAAATACAAGCCTCTATTCATCTCCTCAGTGAGCGGAGAGGGTTTAGACCCCTTCCTCTATAGACTTAAAGACGAAGTGCTCGAGCACCGGAGGCAAGCTCGACGTTCTGAAAACACCCCGCAACCCAAAGAGACGTTCAAGGTTTTCCGACCGCACGATCAGATTTCGGACACGCGGAATTATTCAGTGGAAAAGTTGGAGGAAGGGTTTCGGGTTTCTGGTAAGCGGATTGAGCAATTGGCTGTGATGACGGACATGAGTAAAAAAGGAGGCATTTATCGCATGCATGACATTTTGACAAAAATTGGAGCCTACCGCGAGATGAATAAGTTGGGCGGAAAGGACGGGGATAAGATTTTTATCGGCGTGCGAGAGTTTTCGTATATGGATTTGTCTTAACTCGCTGCAATGCACATCAATTTACCACAACTTCACCATTGAATCTGGTGCTCAGCCAACCAACTGACAATATGAGTATTTAACTCATGTCAAGGGTCTAGTGTGATGGGCTCCACATTGCAAAATGGTCCTCAAAGTCACTTTCTATTTGGTGAACCGTTTCTTTAAACTCTTCATAAGAAAAATCAGTTGGCACATTGGCTGTTTTTGAAATACTTGAATCAATCCACTTTTGCGCCGCTGCTTGAATATCAACGTGTTGTGTTGGCGTGATTGCATCAGAAGTAACAAAGTACTCTGGCAATTTCTCCTCTGGATCTTCAGAGAAAGGCATCGCTTTTGGATTAACCAACGCACGATAAGCCAGTAACTCGTAAGAATAAACATCAACTTTTTCTTTAGTCTTTTTACCTTCACGAATTACGTTGCGAGAGTAGTGATGCGCAAAGCTTGGCTCAATACCATTACTTGCGTTGTTCGCTAACGATAAAGAAATTGTTCCTGTTGGTGCAATTGACGAGTGGTGGGTAAAACGCGCACCCACTTTTGCCAGTTCTTCAACCAATTTTGGATCAACTTCTGC
>JAUHXI010000152.1 GCA_030426875.1 bacterium | reverse complement strand
CGGGTTGGATTTTACGGCCCATCAAGAGCGGAACATGTATGTGCACCAGGAGCGAAAATTGAAGCGTTTTTTGGAATGGTTTTTTAAGGGAAAAATAGGGGATTTATTTGAGTGGCTCCTCAAAAAAACCCTGAAAAAGAGGACCTTGAACAGTCAGCAAAAGTTGGGGCCTCAGGCGAATGTGGTGGTGACGGATGAGGTGTTGAAGTTCCACAACATCGATCGCCGGAAGGCCTATTTTGAGGCCTGGCAGCAGGTGTTGTAGTGGTTTGATTTGATCTTTATTCAGTCATGCCGTGTATAATCAGTGCAATTCTCAGGCATCTTATAGCTTCTCTTCTAGCTTCTTCAGTATAAGCATCGGCGAAATCTCTAAGTGCTTTTGCAAAAAGGGGCCATTCTTCATCTTTAGAAGTATGAGGCTTTGGAGATGGTGCTATTTGGGGGGTAATGGTACAGCCTCTGAGAAAAGCAAAAAATGCTGCACTTTCTTCACGTCCTCTTTTACCTTCTTCAACATCACCATCTGTATCAAAAATATCTACACTTCTGTTAGTCATTTTAATTTTTGAGCTTTAAATTTTAGGATCAAAGTTTAACCCCTTAGGTTGGATCTTCTGTTTGATCTTCTTGACTTCCAGTTTTTTTATTTTTCCTCAGGTTTATTGATAATAACAGAAGACTTTTTAGGGATATCAACTGGTCCCTCTTCAGTGTCTGGAATTTCTCCACTCACTACTCCTGGATGAGCATCTTGGGGTCTGTTCTCCTCCTTTTTCGTCCTATCTGGATTTTCTGGAAATAATCTTTCTTTTGTGGCCGCTAGATCTTCTTCTATTTTTGAGTTGCTATCTGGTTTAAGTAGCTTGCGAATTGTTCCGCCAAAATCTTCATCAAGCTTTCTAAAAAGGTCGCTAGCACGTGGGTCTGGCCCCCCCCATTTTTGTCTAATCATGAGTTGCGATTTAGGTTTTAAGCTATATATTTGTTTTAGTTGCTAGTCATGGCCTCCTCAATGGTATTGAAATACGGGATGATGGTGGTGAGGCCTACCAGGGTGATCACATCCATCACAGCCTCAGTGGCTCCTACCATGCTCAAAACCCGGCTGTCTTTGGTCAGGTGAGTGTGCATGGAAACCAGGTAGCCGATTCCTTTGCTGTTGATGAATTTAAGTTCTGAAAAATCCAAGATGACTTTTTTAATGGCAACATCATTTAACAAGGGTTCTAGGGTTGCCTTGAGTGTGTCAATGTTGACCTCATCCAATTCACCTTCAATCCGCACTACTTTAAGGTCTGAGTGGGCTGTGTCTTGTATTTCTACTTGAAAATCGTTGGTCATTTTGTTTTTATTATTCAATTTAATCTTATTTTAACCTATTTTGAGTTAAATTGCAATTTTTTCTCAGATTTTTACCCCATTTACTTTTCACCCTCACTATCACTAGGCTTTAGTGCTTTGACCCCCTCTGTTTTATTGAAGTGTATTAATAACCTCCCCAGCCCCATACGGCTCAAAAAAAGCCAATAATATTTGGATTACGCTTGGCCTTTCTTTCCTTATTTTATCTAATGCAGCTGTATTGATGGGGTCCCCATTTTCCAATGCTTTTTGCCTTTTCCTCTCATTCCTCATCGCCTCCACACGGCTGCCATTAGTTCAAGATCTGGTTTTATTTATATGTGATTATGATATTTGATGATTTATAAATATGCTTCTTTAGCCTAATTGAAAAATCGCCTCCACCTCCTCACTCGAATGCGTCTGCATCAACTTCGCCCGCATTTCTTTCGCCCCATCAAAGCCACGGCAGTACCAGGCCAAATGTTTTCGCATCGCAAAGAAGGGGATTTTAACCGGTGGCTCATGGCGCTTCATATAATTCTGTTCAAAGTAGCGACAGTGCTCAATGGCCACTTGGAATCGTTCTTCTTTTGTCGGCTCATGCTCTGCAAAAAACCATGGATTACCAAAGGTTGCTCGACCGACCAGGACGCCGTCGACTCCGTAGTCATTGATCTTTTTGCGGGCGTCTTCCATTGATTTTACATCCCCATTGCCTAAAAAAGAAATGCCTGTTCCCTTGCAAAGCGCGGCTGCTTTAGCGATTTCTTCCCAATTCGCTTCACCTAGGTACATTTGCTTTAAAGTGCGGCCGTGGAGGGAGAGGTTTGCTGGTTCGGTTTCAAGTAAAGTGCTGATCCACCATTCGGTGACAACTTCACTAATTCCGGTTCTGGTTTTGACAGAGGTGGGGAGGTGCTTGCGTTCCCCTTCTTTAGGTCTCATTTTTTTGAGCCGGGTGATGATCTTGGGTCTGATTTCGGCGTCCTCCAAGGTGATGCCGTTGTGCCAGTCTTGACAGGCTTTTTTAACGATTTCTACGACTTTTTGAGCGTGTTTAGGGATGCCAATCATGCCTGCGCCTGAGCCTCGGCGGGCCACTTTGTTGGCAGGGCAACCCATGTTGATGTCGATGCCGTCAAAATGTTGATAGCAGCACATGAGGGCGACTTTGTAGAAGCTTTCGAGTTCCACGCCATAAATTTGAGCCACAATCGGCCGCTCCGATTCATCGTATTCAAATTCTTTGAGCATGCTCACTGCTCCTCGGGCGAGTCCTTCTACATTGGTAAACTCGGTCATCATGAGCGACGGGTTGGAGTACTTCGCCATCAGATAGCGAAAGGGGGCGTCTGTCACGCCGTCCATGGGTGATAGGCCGATGATGGGGGACTTGAGGTGATCCCAGAAACCACGATGACTCAATTTTAAATTTTTAATTCGGTAAGAACTTTTGTCAAATATGTACTTACGATTAATACAATTTTTCATAGTTTTAATAAGTTAGCGGTTGTTAATTAATCTAGTTATCAATCGAATTCTAAAGGGAGGTGCTGCAACACCTTCCTTTTTTTTATTCGGTAATCGTTATTTCATTTCCATTGATTTTATAGTTAAAAGGTGTACTTAATGATATCGTCTTTAAAATCGATTTTAAATCCGCATTGGGAAACTCCCCTTTGAACTTTTGTTCTTTAAGGGTGTTGCTATTCACTTTGATAGATACGTTATAGGTACGTTCAAGCTTGTTCATGATCTCAACAAAATTGAGTCCGTCCACCACCACGGTGTTTTCAATCCAGGCCGTATAGATTTTTCCTTTTCAAATGAAGCTTGGTCATTTGGAGATAAAATTAATTTTTCATCAATTCTATCAATATCGTAGACCTCAACGGAACCTTCAACCAATGTTGTTTGAACTTGGGCCTCGGCATCATAGGCAGCTACGTTGAACTGTGTTCCCAGTACTTTAACATCCATATTGTTTACATGTACGATGAACGGTCTATCCTTATTTTTAGCTACCTCAAAAAAGGCTTCTCCCGTCAAGTAAACCTTGCGGTCATCCGCAGTTTTCATAATGTTCTGTTGAAATTTAAGACGTGTTCCAGAATTTAACCAGACTTTAGTGCCATCCCCTAACTCCATTTCAAACTTTTGACCAAAGGGTATATAAATTTCACTAAAGATGGATGAAGCGGTGGAACTGGAATTTTGATCACTAA
>JAUHXI010000151.1 GCA_030426875.1 bacterium | reverse complement strand
AAAATATGCAATTGGCCTCTCGCCTTAAGCCGAATTTTGACTTTTTAGAATGAGATGAAACAGATCCCTTCATTTTATTTTGGTGTGAGTTTTTTATGAAGGATGGCAACATTCGAATTATAGAGAAGAATGGATGCCTTGTCGAATGTTGGGATGAGAAAGATTTGACTCAAAACCTCTATTTCATCTCCCGCTTAATAAACCAAAGTCCCAACCCCACAATAACAGAGGCTAAAAATGTCACGGCCGCACCAAACTTGTAACTTTTTTGGAGAGTCACTTGTTCATAATCCAAGTTCGTCAAAATATATTTGGTATTGCTCAAATCATTGTACTCATCAATTTCAGCCTGAATGTAATCCCCCACCTCAAACAAAACCTCCACCTCAATCGGTTCAGCCGTGTGCAAATTAAAAATCATATTCTGCCTCTCCTGCTCACTCGCACTGATCCCACTCCCCTCAGGCAACTGAATCACCTGAGCAAGATCACCCATAAAATTTGGAAACTTGAGCCAGCCAATCATCGTTTTTCTAAAATCATTAGCTGCTGAATTTATACCACTCAAATCCCCCTCTTCAAATTCCACCCCAACCGTCGCATAAATCTTATTGTCATAACTCACCTGAGTGAACCGCGGGCTAATCAGGAGAAAAATAAGTTGCCCCACGACAACCAGTGCGGCCAAAAATGCCATTGCCTTTACATAGTGCCTAGCTTTCATCATCAGGTATGGTTAATGTTTTTTGAAGCAAATCATTGTAACTATTAGCCGCCTTATTTCCAATATCACCCCCAATATCAAGTTGGTAAGCCTGCTCATAACTAGACAAAGCCTGGTCCACACGATCAGTAGCCTCACGGAGAGCCCCAAGATTATAATGAATCGCAGGAACAGTTGGGTCCATTTCAACCGCCTGCACCAAATGATCCTCAGCCTGCTCATAGTCACGATTGGCAAGATGACTCCATCCCACCAAATTATGAGCCATAGCAGAATCAGGAAAAAGAGACAAAGCCGTTTCAGATAAAGCCAGGGCTTCACTTGGATCATTCACGTAATCAATGTAGAGCCACACAGGGTAAATGAAGGCATCAACACTCTGCTGATTGACCTCAAGCACAACTTCGTAAGCCTCAATCGCCTTAGTGTACTCTTGATTTTCGAAGTAAAGGTCAGCCAAATGATTTTGAACAATAACCCTTGGCTCAAAATTACTATCTAAAACTGAAGAAAAGTAAGTGATAGCCTCTTGAGTATTGCCCAATGCTTTATGCGTGACACCCAAAAAGTACTGAGTGGTAGGCCACGTGGGATCTTCAGAGTAAGATTTATCCAAAGCCGTTTTAGCAAATTCAAACTGCTGTAAATTCAAATACGCAAAGGCCAAAAGATTCCACCCATCCCTCAAATCATCGCGCTCTTTCAAAACATCTTTCAAAATAAAAATAGCCATCTCGTACTCCCCATTTTCATTAAAACTCTTAGCAATCAATTGCCTCAAGAATAAAATCTCAGCCGCTTGATTGACCTCAAATTCCTCATAAGCACCCAAAACACGACTGATTTTTTCACCCAATTCAGACCCCTCAATCGAAGAAGCAAGGGCCTGATTTAAATTGTCCTTCGCAACCTCATCATCAGCATACAATGCACTCAAAATACCCTTATAGTAAAGCACTTCAGCCGTTTCATTCCCAGCGCTTGAATACACATCCAACAATTGTTTTGCCTTATCAAAATCACTCAACCCAATATGAATGAGGATCAAGTTGAACTGAGTTTCTAAATGATTTGGATTGATGACCAAGGCAGATTCAGCATTCGCCAGGGCTCGACTATAGTTTTTAAGTTGAAGATGAGCGTCTACCAATTTCAAATAAGGGTCCAAAGCATCTGGCTCCAATTTTGAAGCTTCTACATATTCATTCACAGCCAAACTGAGAACACCCTGCTCAGCATACAAATCCCCCTTATCCAAACGCCCCTGGTAACCCACATCCACAACCGGGTCCTCAAGCTCTGGTAAGACAGCCGGATCCATAGGGTCAACTGTAGGCAATAAAGGCAGTGTATTTTGAGGTTGCTCTTCAAATAAATCACCAATGGTTTTACCTTGAAAGAATAGGACGGCAATAAAAACCAAAAAGGCAAGAATTAGAGCCGAAATGATCGCAAGAAATTTTCGCATGGATGTTAGTTTTAATCAGAGAGCTCCAAAAAGCTCTCGCAGAGAGTTTAGCGTTAAACCATACGAGAAGTCAAGATGGCAATGGCTAGGGCATCAGCAGCGTCATGAGGCTTAGGCACGGTCGACAAATTAAGCAATCGCTTGACCATGACCTGAATTTGAGACTTATCAGCATGGCCATCGCCGCAGATATTAGCCTTCACTTCAGTGGGCTTGAATTCATGAATGTTAAAATGCCTTGCGTGAATAGCCTCAAAGACCACCCCTCTGGCATGAGCCACCTTGATTCCATTGGTCACATTTTTAACAAAAAAAAGCTCCTCAATGCCAACCGCCTGATAAGCATGCAGGCCCAAAAGCTCCTCCACATCAGTTTTAATGATAGACAACCGCTCACCAAACGTCTGCTGAGGCGTCGTTTTGATGATCCCACAATCCACAAACCTCGGCTCTCGATCAACCAATTCAATGATGCCAAAACCCACCTCACTCAAACCAGGATCGATACCAAGGAAATACATTTTTTAGCGGTTAGCGGTTAGCGGTGTCATTTTTTAGCGTTGCTAAAAAATGGGTGGGAGTTCTATTACTCACTACTTACTCGTTAATCATCCCCACCGCACTCCTAAGGGCAGCGATATTGTAAGCATAATTCATACGGGTCGAACCCAAAATCCCCATCACCCCCGAAAACCCTTGATGAGAATAAGGCATTGCGAGCAGGCTGCAACTTTTAAATTCAGGGAGGATATTTTCATCCCCTATATAAATGGAACCATCGTCCGTAATTTCCATGCTTGAGAGAATTTGAGCCAAATCATTTTCTAGAACTTCAATGACCTTAGTGATTTTTTCTGGATCCGCAATGAATTCTGGTTTTTTAAGGATGTTACTGATGCCAATATAAAAGAACTTACGCTTATCCGGCAGGGTGGCAAAGCTGATGTTCTGAGTGACACTCGCAAGAATAGAAACCGTGTCGTAAAGCTTTTGCTTGGTTTTTTTAAGGTAATACTGCTCTTTAAAACGAACCATGTCATCATGGGCCTTTTTAAAAACCACCTTCTCCTCCTTCATCTGATTCACAAGCATGCGATACGCTCGACTCGTAGGAACACGCCCCGCCGACGTGTGAGGCTGAGTGATGTAACCTTCTTTTTCAAGAGCTGCCATTTCGTTTCGAATCGTAGCTGAACTCACCTTAAAACCATGCCCCTCCGTAAGATTTTTCGATCCCACCGGCAAAGCATTCTGTATAAAAGAATGAATGATGGCTTCTAAGATTTTTTGACGACGAGAATCCATAAATGACTTTAGTTTCATGTCCATTTTCTCAAATAATAGAGGCAGTGGCAACGGCATTTAAAAGAATGAGAACATAAATC
>JAUHXI010000150.1 GCA_030426875.1 bacterium | reverse complement strand
TCGTCGTTTATTTTTAACTTCTTTTTTTAAATTTAATTTGTCTACTTTTGCCTCGATTGAATTGAGTTCACCTTGCTCTAAATTTAAGCTTTCTAGATCTGAAAGAAATAAGGCAAATTGCTCAAAGGTTTTGATGGCAAAGGTGTTTGCGTTGTATTTTTGCTTATCAACACGGTGCACTTGATGGTCCCAAAAATCAGACCGGTCTACTAATGTTTCACTCCACGATAAATCTGGGTTTTTGGGGTAGGTTTTTACTAAGGTTTTGAGGTAGGTGATGGTTTGGGGGATGGTCATTGCGGGCTTTGGTGTGGAGTTTTAAGTGATCAGGTGGAAAAACTTTCCAGTCAGATTGTAAATTTGCTTTAGTAGAGGTTTTTAAGTTTTTCCTTTAACTTACTTTTATCATCAATTTTGTCCAAAATATTTGTGAACATTATTTCCCACGTAGAAAAATGTTGTAATATTTTTTTATGCTCTTCAAATATGTCGATTGTTGGGGGTATAAATTTTTCATCTATTATCATGGCGCCACCCCCCAACGCTAGATGCTTCCCCTTGCATACAAAAAAATTACCAGCATAATATTTTAGGGTTGAGTGTTGTATTGATTTAGAATCTGTTTTTGACCAATCAAAAGATGTATGTGCAAATACTTTGTCTCTATACCATTTGTAGCTTTCCAATTCCTTTGCCCGTTTCCCTATTTCCTTAGAGTCATTTGGAATAATTTCTTTGTAATCACAGTTTTTTAATTCCAGTTTCATGTCCTTGTAACTCTTTTTTATAATACCTTCAATAGTGCACACGTGCATGATATAAGCAGAGGCAAGTGCAGTAAATTCAATTTGCATTTGAGAAAAATGATTTGATGGATCACATATGAGTTCCTTCATATCAACCTGCCCTTCGAATAAAGCAGTAATTTTTTCATGAAGAAAGGTTAGTATTTTTATCCCAGCCTGAATTGAAAAAATGGCATTTGGAAAATGGATTTGTCCCTCTCTTTTTTGCACGTAGATAATTCTTGAGCCCAGCTTTTCAAAAAGCATACAAATATTATTTAAATCATCCCCCGCACTCGCTCCAAAACCCCCTCCCACTCTTGAATCTTCTCCAATTCCGCCCCCAAAAACCCAGAAATCATCAACTGCTTGGCTGCATCCGGCTTGATGCCTCGGGCCGCGAAATAATAAAGGTCTTCTTCATTCAAATTCCGGATGCTGGAGCCGTGACCTGCTTTCACATCGTTTGTGTCAATTTTTAGGCCAGGCGTGGCTTTGACGATCGTATTCGGACTCAGGTTTAGCGTTTCTTGTTGCAAGTACCCCGCTGAACCGCCTCCCGTTTGGGCGATGTTGACCATGCCATCCAAATTCACCATGCCCTTGTCTTGCGCCACAGCCTTCATGCCAATTTCACCGTTTCCGTTTTTCCCCACAAATAAATGTTCATAATCAAAGTGCATGTCCTGCTCATTTTCGGAACGAGTCACTAAATTAGTATTCACTTCGGCGCCTGTGCCCACGGTTTTTTGCTGGAGGGTGCTACTGACTTTTTTGCTGCCAAAGTAATAGCTGACAATCTCACAAATGGCGTCATTGTGAACTTCAGAATTTCGCTTTTCGGTCACGTGGGTCTTGCTGGAGGCACTATTTAAAATCACATATTTTAAGTGACTATTAGCCTGGCATTCAATGTGGCTCTCAAAATTTACCAATTCTGACTTTACGTCCGACGACCAGTCTTCAATGATCACTGCCGAACTGCCTTCTTCTAATTCAATCCTTAATTTGAAATTCAAATCCTCTGCCGTTGCCTTTATTTTTAAGGTGATGGGGGAGATGAGTTGGGTGTTTTTTGGCACGGTGAGCTTGAAGGAATTTTCCTCTTCGTAATTTTTACTCAGGACATATTCATCTGAAGTGGGTTCGATGGTGAAAGGGATGGTGAATTTAGTCATAGGGTGGCCCCTCTGCCCCCCCCCCGAAGTGGGAGAGCTGCAATGAGGGGAATTATTATTTGGTTATATCTCAATTTTGCATTTCCCCGAAGGGGAGGCTGGGAGGGGTCTCTAACTACCCCACCGTATTCTCCATCTCCAACTCAATCAAGCGGTTCATCTCCACGGCATATTCCAAAGGCAATTCGCGAACAATCGGGTTGATAAACCCATTCACAATCATGGCCTCAGCCTGAGCCACGGGAATTCCGCGAGAGGTGAGGTAGAAAATATCCTCGTCATTCAAACGACCCACCCGTGCTTCGTGATTGATAGTGGCAGAATTGTTATCAACTTTTATATTAGGGAAGGTGTCGGAAATCGAATTGTCATCTAAAATCAACGCATCGCATTCCACCTGGCTGATGGCATTTTTAGCAGATTTTGCAATGCGCAAATCACCCCGATAAACCGAGCGTCCGCCACCTTTACTGATCGATTTCATCACCACCCGTGAACCCGTGTTCTCTCCAATGTGGAAGACTTTAGCTCCTGTGTCTTGAACCTGCCCCTCGTTGGCAAAAGCGATTCCCAAATGATCCGCTTGCGAGCCATGGCCTTTTAAAATGGTGCAAGGGTAGAGCATGGTCACACCCGACCCCATGTTGCCCCCCACCCATTCCATGACGCCGTTATCATCAACAATCGCCCGCTTGGTATTCAAATTATAGGTGTCTTTTGACCAGTTCTCCACACTCGAATAACGGAATTTAGCGCCTTTGCCCACAAAGACTTCTACACAGCCCGCATGTAAGGCATTCGAACCATATTTGGGAGCCGAACACCCTTCAATATAATGCGCCTCCGCTCCATCTTCAATGACGATCAAGGTGTGCTCAAATTGTCCCATGCCCTGAGCATTCATACGGAAGTAAGCTTGCAAGGGTTTTTCAATTTTAACACCCTTGGGCACATACAAGAATGTTCCCCCAGACCAAACGGCCCCATGCAAAGCAGCAAATTTATGGTCGTTGGCGGGCACACATTTCATGAAATATTTTTTCACTAGCTCGGGATGTTTTTCGACGGCCACATCCATGTCTAAAAACAAGACCCCTTGTTCTTCCAGCTCTTTTTCGAGGGAATGATAAACGACTTCCGATTCATACTGAGCCCCAACTCCCGCCAACACCTTCTTCTCTGCCTCGGGAATCCCCAAGCGGTCGAAGGTGTTTTTGATGTAAGCGGGTACTTTATCCCACGAATCGTAGCCTCCTTTTTTATCGGCCGCCTTGGCAAAAAAACAAATCTCATCAAAATTCAAATGATCTAAACTTGGCCCCCAAGTGGGCAGGGGAATACGCGTGAAGTATTCATAGGATTTTACGCGGTGGTGCAACATCCATTCGGGCTCATCCTTATCTTTAGAAATGAAAGCAGCCAGCTCAGCTGTGATTCCATTTTTAAACTTCTTCATGTACTCTGAAGGATCGGCATGGTCGAAGGTGCCTCGATTCAAGCTGGCAAAAATCCCTTCGGCTTCTGCGATGTCCTGTGGTAGTTCGGTTTTTTGGGTCATGGTGGTTGTTGATTCAGATTGTGGTAAAGGCAAGGGGTCATGACCCCTTGTTGGGACTGTTGCC
>JAUHXI010000149.1 GCA_030426875.1 bacterium | reverse complement strand
AGTTTTGCTGGATTGAGACATATCAATTCCACAATTCTTTTGAGTTCCACCCCTTGTTTAAAATGAAGCTCTGTAATGACCGAAGCGAGAGAGGTTTCAATCTGAGAAAAGCCAAACGCAGAGGTTATTAAATCATCGGTCTTATCGCCATCTTGATGAGGCGCGTGATCAGTCGCAATCATATCCACCGTCCCATCCTTCAAACCCTGGATCAATGCCAAACGGTCTTCTTCAGTGCGGAGGGGGGGATTGACCTTGGCCAAACTCCCCACTTTTAAAACGTGCTTCTCAGTTAGAATGATGTGGTGAGGTGTCACATCGCAAGTGATGAGATCTGACTGCTTTTTCGCCTCTCGAATCAGCTGAATCGATTCTTTGGTGGTGACATGAGTAAAATGAGCCCGGGCTCCCGTTTTTAAGGCGATTTGTATCCCTCGCTCCACCGCTTTCCACTCCTTTTCATTCGGTTGACCTGGTACACCCAATTGTTCACTCACCGCGCCCTGATTAATGACGCCATCGGGAGCAATGTCATGCCGTTCAGGATGAGTGATGAGCAAAAGATCATTTTCTTTGGCTTTTTGGTAAGCTCCTTCAAGCAAGGCCTCATCATTAACATCATGTCCGTCGTCCGAAATGCAATGAACCCCTAACGCTGAATATGAATCAAGGTTCGCCAACTCCTGTCCAGCTAACTTTTTAGTGATGGAGCCAATGAGATGGGTTTCCACATGAGCATTTTGAGCCAACTCCTGATATTTTTTGATGGCTTCAGTTGAATCAAGAGTGGGAGAGGTGTTGGGCATGGCAAAAACCGTGGTAACACCACCTTTTAGAGCCGCTTCCGTTCCAGTTTCAATCGTTTCCTTGTCAGCCTGGTCCATGTCCCGCAGGTGAACGTGAATGTCGATGAGGCCAGGCATGACCACCAAACCTTCAGCGTTGATCACTTTCATGGCATCATCTGCTTCGATCTGGCCTATTTTTTTAATTTCATCATCAATAATCAGGACATCGATGACTTCGTCACGATTATTTTCTGAATCAATCACACGGCCGTTTTTGATGAGGAGTTGAGACATAGGAGTTGTTTTTTTAAATAAGGCCTATCTTCAACCAATCATACATGAATGAATCAAAATATAGAATAAATAAGCCAATAGAGATAAACATTAGAACAAATGAAACTTTTAAAGTATCCAGTTCAATTTTATATTTTTTTAGGGTCAAGATAAGTTAAGAGGATTTTTTCTAACTAATTTAAGTATTATATCATACATGTCATCATTACGATGATTGAATCTAAATTCACATTCCTTGAGATGCAAATAGAAGTGCTCCTTTCTGATCCCTCTTCGCTTGGCTAGTCTCACCTTAGTCACTCCCCAGAAGGATTCAATACCATTGATGTGAGCTTTGCCTCTGACAAATTCATCTTTTCCATGACGGACTCTGTAATGCTTCTGGTAACCCAGATCCACTAGTCCATCGTAAGCTCTCCAGCCATCGGAGTGAATCACGGTGTCCTCACTGACCTTACCTCTTATAATGGCTTGTAATGTAGCCTTCTTAGCATCTGGAACAATCTGAGTGTAAACCTTTCCATTGCGTTTCAGGAGGCCAAATACGATGGTCTTATGTCCCGCTCCTCGTCCTCGCTTGCCCTTCACTCGTTTGGGTCCAAAATAACTTTCATCCACTTCTACTTCGCCATTAGTACCAATATTTGCCTTTGCACTTGCTTCACATTCTGCTGCAATGAGGGTCCTGATTCCCATCAAATAATTATTCACACTCACTCGACTAACCCCTGTTAACTTTGCTATGGTGACCGCATCAAAATCCATGCAAAAGTACCTCACAATTTCCCTAAATTTTCGTTCAGTAATTCTTGACCTTACAATATACTTGTTTTTCACCTTATTAATGCGCTTTAAGAGATATTGATGTCTCTCTTAGCTTATCATGACCCTTTTTTAATACTCCCTTACCGATTAAAAACAATGGGGTAAAGAGAATGAGTAGATTGCCTATGAGTGGAATGAGTTTAATACTATTTTCCTTGCAAAGAGAGCACGCTTCAGTTGAACGCACCTCTAAAAATTTAAAGATAAAGCCCCTTCGTGACCCACTATAAATCCATTTGGTGTTTGGGTCGTCAGGCAAATACTCATACCCACCTATTTTTACCAAGACACTACTCATTATAAAAAGAGATACAGACCATAAAAGGACGAGATTGAAACACTTAATGTACTTTTTGGAAAGCTTCTTTCTTAATGGTGGAATGATAAAAATAAAGAAGTGAATTCCCAAAAAAATCAGAATGAGCGGTGAAATGATTTCTAAGTCAATCTCCATAATTATTGATAATAGCTTGTGGCTAAATACTTTAGAAGAGCCATCCTCATATAAAGCCCATTTTCAACTTGCCTAAAGTAAGCCGCTTGCTCCAGATCATCAACATCAATCATGATTTCATCGATCCGGGGGAGGGGATTGAGGACTTTAGTTTGACTTGATTCAGCCAACTTACGAGTGATCACAAATTTTTTGCGCAACGCCTCAAACTCATCGTGATCTGCAAAGCGCTCTTCTTGAAGACGATTGGCATAAAAAAGGTCGAACTTTGGGTAATCATCCAGATTGTGAGCGATATTGAAGGTGGCACCGCGCCCTTCTAAATTGTTAAGCATGTCTTCCTTCGGCACCAGAGATTCAGGGCAAACAAAAGTGAATTCATTGTTTTTATAATGGGTAAGCATGAAAGCGAGGCTGCGGATAGTACGAGAGTGTTTGGGATCAAATCCAAAGCCAGCTTGCAAATTGTCCAGACGGCCCAACTCTCGTTTAATGGTGTATAAGTCCAATAAAGCCTGAGTGGGATGCTCATTCCCACCATCACCAGCATTGATGAGTGGTTTTTGAGTAACCTTAGCAGCTCGCTCGGCAGACCCAGCCTCTGGGTGTCGCATGATAATGATGTCAGCATATTTTTCAATCACACGAATGGTATCCTCCAAGGTTTCTCCTTTTTTCATCGATGTGCTTTTTGAATCTGCAATGGTGATCACAGACCCACCCAATCGGTGGATCGCTGACTCAAAGGAAAGCCGTGTACGCGTGCTAGGTTCAAAAAAAAGGGTCGCACAGACCAAACCTTTTAAATCATCAGTTCGCTGGTTCCGCATTTTCCCCCCTTCTTCCATTAAAAAATCGACTTCCTCTTTGCTGAGGTCAGCCGTGGTGATGAGTTGAGTGCGCTTCATATGCTTTGATTTTAAGTAGACGATTTTATTCTATAAATTTTTGCGAGAAGAGTAAAGGGATTGGTATCGATAGAGGAGTTATTAGCTGTGAGCTGCTAGATTCTCATTTTTAGTAGAGCTAAAAAAAGGTGGCTTTTCTAATAGCTTAACAGCTCACAGTTTACAAAAGGTTGTGAGGGTTAGAAGGTTGCTCGAGGAGTGCATATAGCACGAGCTCTTAAATCTCATTGAAGATGACTTGTTTTTGGTTTTCTTGGAAGAGGATTTCGTAGTGATTGAAAATGCCTTTTCGTCCCAAGAGATTGTCTGTGATACAGTCTGTAATAAAAGC
>JAUHXI010000148.1 GCA_030426875.1 bacterium | reverse complement strand
ATCCCGAGCAAATACGGCCACCTCTTCATGAGCGGCATAGGATTTATCTTCGGTGATCAGGTAGCGACTCTCGCCCACTGGAGATTCCACTACAAATTCATGACAATAATCCCCCCCAATATAACCATTGTCTGACTCAATCACAGCGGTTTTTAGACCCACGCGTTCAAAAATACGAGAGTAAGTGTCTCCCATTTTTTTATATTCTTTAGCAAAGTCCTCCTCATCCGCATGAAACGAGTAAGCATCTTTCATCAAAAACTCTCGTACACGGAGTAGGCCACCACGGGCTCGAAGCTCATCCCGAAATTTTTGGGAGAATTGATAAATATTAAAGGGAAGCTCTTTATAGCTGATGTTGAATTTTCGCACCACGTCGACCATCATCTCCTCAGCCGTACCACCAAGGGCAAACTGAGCCCCCCGCTGATCTTGGATGCTCATCAACTCAAAACCCACCGAATTACTACGATTGGTTTCCTCCCACAATTCCATGGGATGCAGGACGGGGGTGATCATTTTCTGCGCCCCGGTAGCATCCATCTCCGCCTCCACATGGGCTACAATTTTGTCACGCACTCTGATTCCCAAAGGGAGAAAATAATAGCGTCCTGCCACCGATTCACGAATAAAACCAGCTTGATAGAGGAGTTTATGACTGGTTAAAGTGGCATCTCTTGAGACCTCTTTGACGGTTTTTCCAAATAATTTTGAATACTTCAATTCAGTTGGCGGTTACGGTATTAAATTTTACACCCTCCATTCTATAGGTTCGAGAGATTTATTCAAGATGAAGGAAGGGGAAATTCCAAATTCCAAATTCCAAAAAAACTAATCCCTAATTTCTAAGGTCTGAACCTTATTGTAAATCCCCCTGGATCCCCCTTTGGCAAAGGGGGTTAGTTGGCAGTTAGGTAGTAGTAGGAATAGCTATTTCAATCATGACCACCCCTGCCTACCGGCAGGGGTGGTCATACTAAAGCCATCCTTACTCCTTAATTTTTATTGGTGCAAAATCATACCCATCACTACAAATTTCTGTTAAAATAGTGGCAGATCATAAAATTCAAATGAAAATAAAAAAACACCCCTTTAAAAAACTCTGGCCGCTGCTCTTCTTTGGGATTTTTGCCACCTTATTGATTGCCCCCATTGCTCTGGGGCAAAACAATTTCAACCCCCCCTCCGTTTTGCCTGGGGACAATGTGAACATTGGCGGCTATGGCAACCAGTGCATCGGCCTGGCCACCATGATCAGACAAGGAACAATTTCGTTACGACAAATCCCCTGCTTCATCAAGTTTTTCTCTCAAACCTTGATTGTGATTGCAGGAAGTGTTTCAGTGCTCTTTGTAATGATTGGAGGCTACCGATACACCTTGAGCTCAGAAGGAGGAAAAGATGAAGCTAAAAAAACCATCACCTATGCTCTTATTGGACTGGCAGTGAGTCTACTGTCCTGGATCATGGTGGACATTGTTTTACAACTAGCCACAGGCTAAACATCACACACCGTCTATTACTTAGTTCTTAGTCCTACTCAAAAAATGAAAAAAGCTGCTGAATTCCTAAAAAAGTCGCAAAAAAAACTAACCGCCATGCGGGAGCGATTCATAGAAATTTCGGCCAAGGAAGAGTCTTTAGAAAATGAGCGTGAGCAAATTGCCAAACTCAAGAAAAAAGTTGAAGTCAAAGAGACTAAATTCACGATTTCAGTTGATTCAGTCATCAAATCAACCATTGCCATCTTCCTGTTGATCGGACTGGTTCAAGTTTTGGGCATCATCAAAGGGACCATCATTCTGTTTTTGGTGGCCCTCTTCTTTTCAGCCACCATGAACCCGGCTGTAGACAAACTGGAGGAATATAAAATTCCCCGTCCCCTGGGAGCCATTCTGATCTACATTTTAATCATTGGCATTTTTGTGGTGATGTTTTCCAATTTAATACCGATCATTGCGGAGCAAATTGAGCAAATTGCACTGAATATGCGCGATATCATTTTAGGCCTAGTCAATGGGCAAGACAGTGATTCGTGGTTGGCTCAAACGGCTCAGCCTTACATGGACCAGATTTGGCAGAATGTGGATCAAAAAGAAGTAATTTCTCAAGTCAGTGGAACTTTAAGAGGAGTGGCTAGCAACCTAACAGACTTTGCAGGCAATGCGATCGGAGCCATTTTCTCTATTTTCAACGGTATTTTCAACTTACTCTTGGTGCTCATCATTTCA
Organism: bacterium; assembly: GCA_030426875.1. Lineage (GTDB taxonomy): Bacteria > Patescibacteriota > Gracilibacteria > UM-FILTER-43-11 > UM-FILTER-43-11 > JAUHWS01. Next base: position 1,380 of record JAUHXI010000148.1, on the reverse strand, counting down.
TTTTTCATGGTGATCAACTCCAAGCACACCAGCGAATTTTTCCACTCCCTTTTCCCCCATCGATATTCTTCATACATTTCATTAAAGTCCAAACAAATCAGCACCCGAATGGGTGAATGGATTCGGGGGCAACTCCTTTTGGCTCTCGCCATGGGGATTTTGACCTTCATTTTCTTTTCAATCATTAAGTTGGATTACGCCCTAACGCTCTCGATGCTTTCAGCTCTAGCGGAGTTCATTCCTTACTTTGGACCGATCATCACCTTCATTTCTGCGGCCCTCATTGCACTCAATCAAGACCCTGTTTTGGTGCTTTGGCTAATCCCGGCTTACACGATTTTGCAGTTGCTGGAAGGCAATGTTTTGGTGCCGCTCATTGTAGGCCGAGCAGTGGGATTGAATCCAATTGTGGTGATTTTTGCTTTGTTGACGGGGGCGAGTCTGGGTTATACGTTGGGGGGTGGTGTGGGCTTGGCTGTGGTGGGCATGATCATTGCGGTGCCGACGGCAAACATCATTTCGCTGTTTGTGGAGGATTATACGGGGAAGAATAAGTAGTTCAACTCACTTAGAAGTGGTGAGTGGTCAGGTGTGAGAGGTGAGTTTTTCCAGGCATTTTTTTAGCAGAGTGAAAATAGCCTTACTCAGCACTCACTCCTGACCACTGATTCTTAACCTTAATACTGTTAGTAGGGTGGACTACAACCTTTTTTCAGCTTAAATTGAGAGATAGTGAGCGATTTCTTAAAGTCTATTAAATAATATCTTGACTAATTGTCTATACAATGTTAAATTTTTTATGAAAAATTAATAAATGGATTAAAATGGGCTTAAAAGACCAATTAAAAGCTAAAATTGCCTATAGATTTGAAAAACCTCGAACCTTAGAAGATAAACTTTTAGCTCAAACTAGGGCTAAAGTTGAGCCGGTTGTAGTATTCATTAATTGTTATGATGAAACTAATGATATCGAATTCGTTAGCCATGCCACCTGTCTAGTTGGTTGCGAATTCGGGAGCAAAGCTAGTGATTTTAAAATCCCAGAAGACAATAAAATAGATTTTGCCTTAATTCCAGGAGGCCGGGCTAGATCATATCTTGAATTTATTACGAGTAAAATAAGCATTGAACATTGCTCAAGTAAACCCATCCAATCGGAAGCTCACACATTGATAGAGGGGGAAGCAGTATGCCATGAAGCCCGAGAAGAAGAACGGGAAATGATACTAGCTCCTTTCTCAGGAAATGATCGAATGTTCAATGGAATTGATCATTGTTCAAACAAGGATAATCAATTAATGAGCTTAAGTCTTGTAGGTGAAGAAAAATGCTATAAAGACTCTGAGCTTAGAGGAATAGAAAATAAAAAAATGGTACTTG
>JAUHXI010000006.1 GCA_030426875.1 bacterium | reverse complement strand
ACCTAGCCACAATCGCTGGCAAAAACCACAGTGTATTACACGTTTTCTATTCCCAACAAGGCGAATATTATTTGACCATCGAAAACAAGCGCCCCAAAGGGAAAAACAACCAATTTGACAGTCAAACCCTAGAAGAATACATGGAGCTAGACCCCACGGTGGCATCAGCCTTAATGACTCGCTAAAACACTGAATTTCAGCACTTTTATTGATGCACGTTGCGTCGCTTATTTTTAGCCTTGGAATAAAAATAAGCCGCAAACACCGTTGAAATCGGCACCGCCACCATCAATGTCATGCTCCCCACCAAGGTTCTAACCACCTCTTCCGCCATGAATTCACTGTTAAGATTCACCCATAGCGGGCGGTGGGAGGTGACCAAGAGCAAGAGAGCAGGGAAGGCAGCCCCCACATAAGCTAGAACAAGCGTATTAATGATCGAAGCGATGTGATCCTTCCCCACCATATGACCCCGCCGATAAAGCTCTTCAAATGGCAGCGAAGGGTTGGCGTCGTGTACCTGCTCAACCGTAGCAATTTGGGTGATGGTCACATCATCTAAAATACCCAAGGTTCCAATCACAATCGCCCCCAAAAGCAAACCTTTTAGATTGATGCCTGGATTATTAAATGTGAGCGAAAGAGCATCTTCACTGCCAGTGCCAAAAAGTGAGAGAAGCTCAACCGCAACAAATGAAAGAATAAAAGCCAAAACAAGCGTAATAAGAGTACTAATAAGTGCCAACGTCGTGCGTTTTTTAAAACCATGCGCCAAATAAAACGTGATGCCAGCGATGACAATTGAACCCAAAAAACTGGTCAAAATAGGACTATTTCCAGCCAAAATACTAGGGATAAGCCAAGCAATCAAAATGATGAAAGTGGCAGCGAGTCCCAAGAGCGCAAAAAAACCTTTTTTACGGGTAATCAAAAGAACGATGACCACAAACACTGCAAAAAGAACAAACATCCAATTTAAACGGTACTGGTCCTGAATGCTGTAAGTGATCTGATCGCCAATTTGAGCCTGAGCCACCACCACCTGACTGCCCACTTTTAAAGGAACATTGTCACTGTCATTGTTGGGGTTGATGTATTGTTCAATTTGCATCACCGTCACCCCATTCAAAGGCTCTTCTAACTGGACTGTGACCTCTCGAACCCCAGTTTCAATCCCTCCAAAACGCAGGTCATTTTGCACCTGATCCACCTGAATGACTCGCCCAAGTACAAAAGTTTCCTCAAAAAATAAGTCTTGAGCATGAGTTGAATTCGACGTCATAAAAAGACTAAAAATCCCTAATAAAAGCCATTTTTTAATTGTCAGAAAACGCATAGTGATGAGTCAATGAATGCTTAGATTTTAGCACAAACTGAAACCATATGCCTTGAATTTTGAATGCCAAATCTTTAAAATGAATGTGGAAGTAACCCTCCAAAACATGAATCGAAAAATCCCTGCCACCATGGCCACCCAACACCCCGACAATGCCAAAGAGGTGTATTTTTTGGGTAAAAAGTACGTCAATACCCTCGACGAGGTTCAGGAATGCCAGCGGATGTTTGAGGAATTGGGCTGCACCGAATACATGTGGGATTGGGAGGGAAAGTTTGTGGATGAGGCCGTGGTCGAAAAATTGTTTCAACGGCATCACGAATTTTTTAAGCAAAATCGCTTAGGAAAAGATGTGTTTTTAACTTTTCGTGTGCCCAATACCGATGAAGAAAGCGGTCATCGTTTAGCTCGAGCCTTCATGGCCATTTTAACTGCCGACGATGTGGCCGAAGAACTTGGCCTGCATTCACCGCCTATTTTTGAGGTGATTTTACCCATGACTAAATCGGCTGATCAACTCTTACGCATCAAAAAAACCTTTCATGAAATTGAACAGTTCAAACGCCAGTCTTTTAAAACTCAGCGCGACGATGTGCAAGATTTCCAGGTCATCCCTCTTTTTGAAGGCTGTGAGCATTTATTCAACGTGGACCGCGTGCTCAGTGAATACATCGAGGGGTGTAAGGCGCTTTTTGGAAAAAAACCCGATTATCTCCGTCCTTTCATGGCACGTTCCGATCCTGCGCTCAATGCCGGTCTCTTTCCCGCTGTTTTAGCGAGTAAGGTGGCCCTACAAAAATTCCACGAGATTTCGGAAAAATATGAAGTGCCCACCTACCCCATCATTGGTCCAGGTTGCTTGCCTTTCCGAGGAGGGGTCAATCCTGCCACCATCAAGGACACCATTCAAGAATACAGTGGTATTCGCACCATCACCATCCAGTCGGCCTTCCGTTACGATTATCCTATGGAGCAAGTGAAAGAAGCCATTGAGCTCATCGAAAATGAACTCCCCAGACTCCGTTTTACCCCCCTCAGTCCTGCCGAAGTGCAAGACATTCAGTGGGTGATTGACCGTTTTGGAGGTCATTACCAAAAAACCGTCGAGGGCATCGCCGAATCAGTGAATGCCATTGCCGCCCATGTGCCCGGACGCCGCGAACGCATGCAGCATATTGGCCTATTTGGTTATAGCCGAGGGATTGGTGAAGTGAGTCTGCCGCGTGCTATTAAGTTCACAGGTTCCCTTTATTCTCTGGGAGTTCCGCCTGAATTCATCGGAACTGGTCGTGGCCTTCGTGATGCAATGAAAGAAGGAAAAATTGAAACCATCGAAAAACACTACCTCAATCTTCGGGCTGATTTAATTCACGCTGGCAAATACCTCAACAAAGAAAATCTGAACGAACTGGCCAAACAAAACCCAGCCTTTGAAGCCATCAAAGAAGATGTGCAAGAGGTGGAAAATTATTTGGGCGTTGAATTAGGACCCCTTAAAACCAAGCACAAAATTTATCGTAATTTGGTCTCTTCCATTTATTTACATTCTTTAGAGGGAGAAGATTTCACGTCAGAATTAGAAGAGGCGGCTGAGATTCGGAAGAGTTTGGGGTGATTTGATTGTCAAATTGATTTTATACAAAGACTATGAGTTCCGATGAATGGTTAAAATTGCCGAGAAAAGTCAAAAAGAAAGCTTTGGTAGATAGCTTTCAAGCTCTTAGAGAAAGAGCAAAATTTCAAATAAGATACTTGAGAGAATCCTTTAAAAAGCATGAAAAAAAAGATATCAGGCATGAATTCATGCTAACTATGGTGATAGATTTTTGGGAAGATGTGGATTTTTTATTTTTTTTGGGCAGAGGGAAATGGCAGAAGAAATCAATTTATACCCTACGTCCTGTTTTGGAGAAACTTGCAAAATTAGCTCTTCTTACAAGTAAAAAAGCTGAGGAGCAAAAAAAATTAGCTAGATTGGAAGCACTTTCAATTCTTAAACACTATTATGAAATTTCTAATCAAAAAGATCCCTTAAGAAATTCTGCTAAAAAACAATATGAAAATTTGGCTCAGAGTGGAGACCCAAAAATAACTGATGGTAAGCGTCAGTTTCAGAAAGCTGGTTTTGGAACAGCAAAAAATACGATTATAAACGCAAATTTAGATAAAACGGGTTTAATATTAAATTTATACGAAGAAATTTGTAATTCATCGCACGGAAACTTCTTTGATTCGCTCATTAAAAAAGATGATCATGAAATAATTAATAGAGCCTTTCAATTTGCCATCCATTGTTCTGTTAGAATGCTGCAAATATGCGAATTTCATATAGATAATAAGGTTAGTTTTAAAGGAACAGAAGAGGCCATTGCTAAATCCAAAACAAAATCACTTCTTGATAATTAAATATAAATCACATGCTCTCAAGCCGCATTCAAAAAATCAAGCCCTCTGCCACCTTGGCCATCAACGCCAAAGCCATCGAACTGATCAAGCAAGGCAAAGACATTCTTAAGTTCGGCACCGGCGAACCCGATTTTGACACCCCCCAAAATATCAAAGACGCCGCCAAGCGAGCCATTGACCAAGGCTTCACCAAATACACCGCAGCCACCGGCATTCCAGAGCTCAAAGAGGCAGTGATTCAAAAGCTCAAACGAGACAATCACATTGAGGCAAAGACAGAAAACGTGCTCATCACCAACGGCGGCAAGCAAGCCCTCTTCAATTTATTCATGACCCTCCTCAATCCTGGCGATGAAGTGCTCATCCCTTCACCATACTGGGTCAGTTATTCAGACATAGTGGCCGTGTGCGAAGGGAGTTCTAAATTCATCGACACCCGCTCCAATCACTTCAAATTGACGGCAAAAATGGTCGAAGAAGCCATCACTCCCACAAGTAAAATCTTGATTCTCAATAGCCCTAGCAACCCCACGGGCATGATGATTGAGAAAGAGGAGTTAGAAAAAATCGCTGAAATCGCCCTCAAAAATAATCTCTATCTGATTTCCGACGAAGTCTACGAATATTTTTGTTATGATGGCAAAACCCATTTTTCCATCGGGAGTTTACCCGAACTCAGCGAGTTGGTTTTTACCGTGAATGCCGTTTCCAAAACCTATGCCATGACCGGATGGAGAGTGGGTTATATTGTTGGACCTGAGATCATCATCAAAAAAATGGGATATTTACAGAGTCATAGCACCTCAAACCCCTGCTCTATTGCCCAAAAAGCAGCACTCGAAGCCCTGACCGGTCCTCAAGATTCTATCCAAATCATGGCCCGTGAATTCCTCAAGCGCCGCAACTTTGTCTTTGAAGCCATGAATCAGATTCCCGGTTTTCAACTTCAAAAACCTGAAGGCGCCTTTTATGCATTTCCCGATATCTCGGGGTGTTTCAATGGGCAGATGCGTAATAGCTTTGACTTCACTGAATTTTTACTCGAAAAAGCAGGTGTGGCCGTGGTTCCATGGGGAGCCTTTGGAGAGCCAGGCAAAAATCACATCCGCTTTTCGTACGCCACCTCCATGCAAGACATCGAAGAAGGAATTGAACGGATCAAGTCCATTTTATAACCATCACTTAGTCATGCTCGCCCGAGTCATCGAAGGGTTTCACACAGTGAAAGGCTTGTCCCGAGAATCTTGGTTGTCCAACCTAATTCCACAATGGAAGATCAGTTTGGAAATTGTAATGGAATCACCAGAGCCAATCCGAAGCACCACGCCAGCAGGGAAGGAATTGAACGGATCAAAAATACCTCTATACTAAAACCATCAAATAAACCATGATGACAAAAAGATACAAGGCTAAAATCAATCCATATTATATTTCATTTTATATAGCACTCATAGGCTTGGGTTTATTTTCCATATACCTCAACAGGGATGACTTGTTGAAAATAGAAAGCTATTTTCCACAAATTTTTACAGCATATGGAACATTAATGTTGATAATCTTTTTTAAAACAAAATATTTTATGATGGAAAGTGGCCTAAAAATAAAAAGTGGGTTTAAAATTTACGAAATCAACTATAAAAAAATAACAAAAGTAATTAAAAGAAAAATCAACCCATTTTTTAGATATGGTTATGCAAGTGGCATCATTAGAGGTGAAACGGATACAAATGTGCTCTGGATTACATACCAAGAGAAACTCAAGAAAAATATAATAATGATATCACCTAAAGAAATGAGTTCTTTTATAAAAGAACTGGGGGGAAAGTGTCCAAACGTAGACATTGAATCGAGTTAAAAACTCACCTCACACACTTCTTTAAACAGTGGCTATTCTCGCTTTATTTGAAGGTGATCAGTAGTGAGTGGTCTGTGATCAGTTTTTGTTTTTAGCAAAGCTAAAAATGTTTGGACTGACCACTCACCACTGATCACTGTCCACTTGTAGAAGTGGTCTCATTATTTCACAAAAGTAGGAAGCGTGGGTGACATGAGCTAATAAGGACACAGGTCTTTGTCATCACTTATGAAACTTCTCATGCACCTCTTTCAACTTCTGATTCGTCAAATGGGTATAAATCTGAGTCGTCGTGATGCTCGCATGCCCCAACATGTCCTGCACTGAGCGAATATCAGCTCCATTGATCAAAAGCTCCGTTGCAAAGGAATGGCGAAGCACATGAGGCGTCACTTTTTTTACAATACCAGCTTTCAAAGCCGTTTTTCGTACCATCTCTTGAATCGTGTAAGCCGTCAATCGACGGTGCTCCCCCTTCATCTCCACCGCTCCATCTTTAATATTGCGAGCGCGCCGATGATTGAGAAATAAAGGTTCATAGCCATCATCCCGAGCCGAAAGGTAGTCTATGATCCATGCCTTAGCCCGCTGAGAAAGAAAAACAATGCGCATTTTTTGCCCTTTCCCTCGCACTTGAAATTCCCCACGCTCCAGATTCACCTGCTGAACATTTAAAGCAACCAACTCACTGATCCGAAGCCCTGTACTGTACAAAAACTCCACAATTGCCCGGTTGCGCAAACCAACAAGTGTACTGGTGTCAATCGCCTCAAACAAACGTTCCAATTCCTCTCGGATCAAATGTTCAACCGTACGATCGGGGATTTTACTCAATTCAATCTTTTCAGGCTCCAAGGTCTCCCAATCTTGCTTAACACAATATTTAAGAAAAGCCCTCAACGCAATCACATGATAATTTTGAGTCTTGATTGTCAATGACTCACCAGGCTTAGACTCATAACGATTGAGAAAAAGTCGATACTGCTTAACCAATGAAAGATCAATGTCTTGGATATCAATATCCGTTATGAATTTCAAAAAACGAGTCAAATAATGCTCATAATTGACCAACGTCTTTTTAGACCGATTTTTTTCAATCTCACAATATTCAAGAAAATGTCGAATGGCTGCAGAGAGTTTCATGGATAGATTGTTTCTTATTTAATGGCCCCTCTAGCCTACCTCCGGCATCCGAAGGGGGAGAATTTTGCATGGATATTCGAATTGAGCCCCTAGAGTCAGTCCATCCAAACGAATATTGGTTTCATCCAGACGGAAAGAACTGATCCAGCGATGAGGTAAAACATTACAATTCCCCTCTAGCAGAGGGGTGCCTGACAAGGTGGGGTGTGCCCAATGGGCGTTTGTAATTTTGTTTGGAATGTGGAGCTTGTGATTTGGAACTTAATTGTACGGGATTTACGAAATCAAATAAACCACAAATGATCCCCCACCTCGAGCGCGTTTAAAAGTGAACACCTTACGCTCATTTTTAAGTTGAGATAATTTTTCCTCCGTCTCACCTGGCAAAACAGGCTTAAAATTAACCGAGTGCAAACCTTTGCCTGTCACAATCGTGACCGTACGCAAGCGAAGGCGAATACAACGATCAATAAAACGCTCAACTTCATTCAGAGCTTCTGGAACCGTAAATCCATGAAGGTCCAAACTATCTTGAGACTGAGGATAGTCTTTAATTTTTTCACCCATTGTTGAATTTTCCTGTGCACTCTTACATCGTTCCCGATTCATTGCGCGAACCATCTTAGGGGTCGTGAACTGATTGAGAAGTTCATCTAAATCTTGATCATCATGCTGCATTTGCATTGAATTCATTCAAGGAATAAAGGGGTGATTCAAATCGAAATCATTATAACTCATCTTACGCATAATCCTAGCTTCTGGCCACTATGACCAAGCTTTAGAAGCTATTAGCTCACAAAAAATTGTGACGGTCAGAAATTTAAGTGAGGAGTGCGTGACATGAAAATTTAAAATCAATCCTCAATGATGGCCTCACCTGGATGGGCTCTAAGCAAATATCCCACGCCATGGACCGTTTCAATCAATTTTTCATCAAACCCCTTATTCAATTTTAGACGGAGCGAGGAAATATGAGAATCCACCGTATTGGAATAAAGCTGCGCATTGTAATCCCACACCTTTTCGATGAGCGTATTGCGATCAACCACACGATTCGCATTCTGCATAAAAAAAGCCATCAACTCATACTCTTTAAGTCTGAGTTTGATAGGCTTCCCACTTCGCGTCAACAACCTCATGTCAGGATCTAAAACCAAATCTCCCACTGCTAATTTTTCTGATTGCTGCACCCCACCCCTCGTTCGTCGCAAAACCGATTTGATACGCGCCGTCAGTTCAACAAAAGAAAATGGCTTAACCAAATAATCATCAGCTCCCATGTTAAGAATCCTAGTTTTGGTAGGAATGTCACCAAGAGCAGTCAACACAATAATGGGCATGGTGTCTCTTTTGCCACGAATGGTTTTCAAGATTTTTTCTCCTTCAACAGTGGGCAGCATCAAATCCAAAATGATCACATCATAAAGATGTTTCTTCAAATGCTTGACCACCCCCTTACCATCAGCCATATGCACCACCTCATACCCTTCACGTTTCAAACTTCTGATCAAAAAATTAGCCAACTCCATTTCATCTTCTACAATAAGCAACTTCATTATTTGATTTTTTTAAATGACGGTCTAAAACTAAACATTTTCTGAATAAAGTCAAGCGAAAATTTTAAGAAAATAGTCACATTTATTTCATGAATTCTTAATAGTGTGGGTATAATGGGTAATGAAACGAGTTGCCCCCTCAGTTTTCAAAATATAAGGCTAAAGTTGCGTTCCGGAAATAATAAAAATAAAAAAATAAACCATGACTTTTAGTCAACCGGTTGTAAAGGGGGGTGTCAAGCTAATTTCACCAAAGACAATTAATGTTCTGATAAAGGAAAAACTAGCTTTCCATAGAAACTCGAAACTATCAGTTAAATTTGAGACCGTACCACTCAAACACCCAGCTAAAAAACTAAAAGATGTCCTAAATGATGTGCTTAGAGGATCTAATATTGATGAATCCTATGCATTTTTGAATATTGGCCAATTCAATGCAAATTTATTGTCTTTTCAGCGTTTCTTTTTACCGAGTGACCCAAGGCGTCGGATTTTGTATGCCATGAAAGCAAATCCTGAAAAAAGTGTTCTAGAAACGTTCATTAAAAAAGGCATAGATGGATTTGACTGCGCCTCATGGCAAGAGATAGAAAAAGTGCTCGCCCTTGGTATGGATGCAAAAGAAATCTATTTCAACAATCCAATTCAAAGAAGGAGTCATTTAGAAAAAGCTTTTAAAGCAGGTGTAAGCTACGTGACAATCCAAAGCATGAGTGGAGTGAATAGAGTGTTGGATGTTTGTAAAAAAATCGATCGTAAAGATATCGAAATAGCAATCAGAGTCGATATAGCAAACCCAGATGCTGAGATTGTAATGTCTAATGAATTTGGGAAATATGGGTGTGATTTAACCAAAGTAGGACAACTCTTAAAAAAGATTAAAAAAGCAGGTCTAAAGCCAGGCTTAGCAATTCACCTAGGATCGCAAAATTTGAACCCAAGTAGTTTTAAAAAAGCAATCAATCAATTAGCCCAATTAGCCAAAAGTGTTAATGGGGTGTCTAGCATTAATTTAGGAGGAGGCTTCCCTGTTAGCCACAGAAACGATGATAAATACTTTATAGATGACTATTTTGGCTATATAAATGAAGCTTTGAGTAAAATAAAATCTGGCATTTTTAGTAATGATAATAGTGAAAAAAAGATAATCATTGAGCCAGGAAGAGGGCTATCAGCAACTGGAGTAGACTTGCTCATACCTGTAATTGAAATTCGCGGAGAAGATCGCATTTATTTTGCCAGTAGCACATTTGGCTCCTTCATTGACCATTTTGCCCACGACTGGGAGTATTGTTTTGACGTTTATACGCACGATGGAAGAACTCTATCAAAAAAATTAAAAGATTATAAGGTTTTTGGCCAAACCTGTGATCCAAGGGATGGATTTAAGAATCCAATAAAACTACCCGTTGATATAAAAGAAGGTGATTTTTTGTGGATGAAAAATGCTGGAGCCTATGTTTCATCGCTACATAACAATTTAAATGATTTTGAGATGCCAAAGCAGATTGTATTCAACACTAAAGGTTAAAAAGTAAAAAACATGAAAACCCGCCAAAGGAAATCGGTCAATCATACCACATCTGAAGATAATAAACCTCATCTATTTTCGGTTATATTAAAAGCAGGAGAAGCTAGTGAACATCAAATGAAAGAAACTGCGGACTTTTTTAGACGCATTTTTGTAAACGCTTGGACAGATGCAGCCGTCTGCTATGAATGTGAACAAAAGACTGGAGAAGAACATAGATACACTGCAAGAGAATTGCTAACAAAGTATGAGTACAATATATCAATGGCTACAGATGAAGACGGGTTGATCAACCTAGATGAAATATTAGATGGGAACGGGGCGTTTCCTGGACTACCTTGTGGCAGTGGACACACTCTAGAACGCCTACTTGAACCCGAAGAGGTAATAAAGAGAATACGGGAGAAATTAGCAAAAACAGGTTACATCAGTCGTTTATTTGATAAAGCAATGAGCCCACCCAAACTTGTCGGTGACTCTTTTGCTTATTTCAAAACAGCCGCGAACGTCGTCGAAGAGTGGACACCTTATGGTTACATGTCCCCAAAAAAGCATGGAATCCCACCAAACCATTCAAACCTAATCACAAGACTCAATCAAGAATTTGGCGCCTCATCTAGTGGTGACTATGTGCATGAAGAAACCCTATTAGGCGTCTGCGGGAGCATGGCTTTACTACCAAAATATAGAGGTTATAAAAATATTTTTAGTTTACAAAGAGGGCTACTAGAAGCCATAATTGATGATTTTGAAGCCCGAAATCCATTCAATATTCCAAAAGGAGAAATCATGGAATTGATTGCAGTTTCAGAAGTTTTACCCGGGTCTGCTGGGCAAACTGTTTTTGAAACATGTGGGGGAAGAGTCATTCCCAATTTTTTAAGCGGTAAAAGTGCATTAATGGCAGCACGGCTCTCAGACATCAGAGATGCACTTAGGAAAATATAAAATAAGCCATTCAAGGTTATGTCAATTTGCGATAAAAACATACATGTCTCTCCACTCTCACTTTTCTTGAAAAGTGAGTGATCAGGGGACAGTGGTTAGTGACCAGTGCCTACCTTGTTGTTTTAAGTGATGGTTCGCTTTTTATTTCAAATTGGCATAACATCTGCTGATTGACACCGACAAAGCTAAATAGTAGTCTCTAAAAGTGTTTTGAGCTGTTTTAACAAGTTTTTAATAAAGCACTGAATTAATGGATCTTTTTGATCTCGTCTACCACACCAGTAGCATTTTCGCTTTTACATTAGGCATTTACGTCCTAGTGAGCGACTTTAGAAAAAGAAACAATCGCGTCTTCTTTTACTTAACACTTACCATAAGTGGCTGGATAGAATCTGTATGGTGGGCTTTTTACTATGTGAATTCTGCCAGCTGGCAAATGGCTTCAATTATTTTCAGGTCTTCTTTTTTCTTTTCAGCTTTAGCAGTTAGTTTTTTAACATTATTCTTCTATTTTTTCCCTCGAGTAACTGTACCCATTAAGAAAAAATACAAAGTGGGGTTCATAGCGCTTGTATTTATTTTTTCAAGTCTATCATTGACAAATTTAGTTTATGAAGGAATTAGTCCTGAATTTCCTCATGACATCCTAGGTACCGCTTATCCTCTTTATGTGGTATTTATTTTAGGGAATTTTTTTGCATCCCTCTATTTAGCCACAAAAAAATACAAACTCAGCAAAGGAATTGAAAGAGAAAAAATGATGTATGTAAACTCTGGCTGTTTTGTGACAGTTTTTTTAGCAATGCTGATCAATTTAATCTTACCTGCATTTGGAATCGTTTTACTGGTTGCTCAAGAACTAGCACCATTATTTGCCTTATTCTTTATTGTTCCTGCTTTTTATGCACTGATTCGTTATCGTTTTTTTAATTTCACAAACGCATCACTAAATTCAATTAGAAATATAATTATATTCCTATTCTATTCTGCAACAGTAACATTGAGCTATTTTGCATTAAATTTTTTTATTGAACACGGCATACTAAGAGGGATTATGAGTTCTATAATAGGATTATTTATTTATGAAATTGTTAAAGGAAAAATACCAATTCTGGTCACTGCAAGCTTCAAACACTTTAAGGATAACTTAGCTGAATTTAAAATAAAAATATACCATTGCGACACTTATAAAAAAATGGATAAATTGGTCGAAAATGTATTTTTACTAAATTTAAACTTTGTCACCGCCAGAATTTTCGCTGTAAGAAATAGTGCTGATGATATTGGCCTATCAACTTATAGCGAAGGAGAATTCAGTCACATAATAGTGGATCATTTTAAGGATGCAATCACCATTGATGAAATCGACTTTCGTAAAAAATTGAATAAAAGTGATAAAAAATTAGTAAAAAAGGAAATGCACAAATTGCATGCGGATCTATGCTTACCTTTATTTTCAGAAAGCAACTTAATCGGTTTTTTTATTCTAAAACAAAAAAATTCATCCGACCCTTATTCAAAAGAAGAATTGAATGAAATCTTGAAAATAAAAAAAGATCTTGAAGTGGGCCTAATGAACATTCTATTAAAAATGAACCTTCAGGAAGAAAATAACTTAATGAAGTCTATAATCGACAAAAAAACAAGCCAACTTAAGAAAAATATTGAAGAAGTGAGGGAGGTACTCGAACAACAATCGGATTTTATCGCCGTCACTGCCCACGAATTTAGAACCCCCATAACCATTGCCTCCTTTCAACTCGAAGACATTTTAAACTCAAAGAAGAAGCCAAAAGAAGCATCAAAGGAGCTTAAAATTGTTCAAGATTCAATCGATAATTTAAAAAATTTAACCGAGAAGCTTTTTGCTGTACAACAATATGATTTAAATAAAGTGACTCTAAATACACAAATAAGATGCTTGAACAACTTCATAAAAGCTTTGCACCAGGAGTTTTTACCATTAATGAAAGAAAAAAGATTAGCGTTTGAACTAAAGATAAAAACAAAGAAAAAGATTTTTGTTAAAATAGACGAGCTCCAAATGCGCCAAGTCATGCATAATTTACTAAAAAATGCCTCGAAATTCACCCCAGAAAACGGAAAAGTTGCAATGATAATGGAAGTTAGTGAAAAAAACGTCCTAATAAAAGTTGATGACAATGGAGCAGGTATCAACAATCAATTAAAAGAAACTATTTTCGATAAATTCAGAACACAAGCAGCAGGGGCAGGGATAGGGCTAGGGCTGTATCTATGTAAAAAAATAATTCATCTTCATAAAGGGAAAATCTGGGTAGAGGACAGCTCAATGGGCGGCGCCTCATTCTGTATAGAGCTCAAATCAACAATTAAATAGTTTATTTGTATAATTCACCAATTCATTAGGAGATATATTTATTTTCAATAAATAATCAATCGCACCCGCCTTTCGAGCATCCTGCTCCATCTGAAAAGCACTATAATTAGAAAGCATCACAATCTTCACATCCGGTTTAGCCTTTTTCAAAATCGGAATCATCTCCATTCCAGACTGATTTTTGCCGTGTAATGCATGATCCAAAAAAGCAACATCTGGCTCAAATGCCTCATGAGAATCAATGAGACCCTCAGCATCTCGACACAATTTCACCAAATAGCCCGCTTCTTCCAGCTTTTTACAATAAAGAGTGGCAAGCACGTCTTCATCTTCCAAAAACAACACTCGAATGGGCGCTCTGCTTTTATTTTGTTCCATCATGACCTTAGAGTATACTATAGTTGACAATAAATTATTGATTGAGATTTGTCAATGAAAAACCCCAGATCATTTCTAAAGCACGAGATCCTAAACATCATCACACTAATCAATTTTTTGATTGCTGATGGGGAGCCCGAAGTCAAACAAACAAAAAAAATACTCTCATACCTAAAAATGTTGAGTGTAATGGTGGTTGAAGAAGACGTCTTTTTAGGTAAAAAAAAGGCATTTTTAAACCAAGATGTAACCGTTGATGATGTGATAGAAATTGTAAGTCAATTGATTAGGGAGGAATTGAAAAAAGCAAAATGTGTATTAAGAATTCAAAACACACACTTAATTTTCAAAGCAGACTTTGAAACCATTAAATCTGGTATAGAACAAATCCTAAAAAAACTACTCAGTCACGCCACAAGAATTGAAATCAGTGCAGACCAAGCAAACAAAGCACTAATCATTCAAGCCAATTCAAAAATACAACTCGACGTGACAGATAAAAATTTACTCGAGGCCCTAAAAGAGAAAAAAAATCATACTGATGTTCTTCTTATACTAAGTCTTAAATTGATGCGAATGAATGGATTAAAAATAGAATCTAAAGCAGGCGTAGTCAAGATTTCACAGGCGTAAATGCCAAAACACACCAAAAATCTACTAAAATGTAAACTCATCATAGAAAGTGTTCCAAAGATTTGATTTGACAAATTATATTTTGTGTTCTATAATAGAACATTGACATTTTGAATAAATGCAATTATAAATATAATTTGACCTCTACAAAACTAGACATTCCTATGGAAAACAATACGCAAGAACAAATCCTAAATCTCATCGATAAAAGCCAAAACATCCTGTTACTGACCCATGCTAAAGCAGACTGTGATGGCTTAGGTTCAATGATATCAATGTACCTAGCCCTACAAGGCCTAGGCAAAAATATTGTGGCCGCTACCAATGATCCAGCCCCGGATTCACTGAGCTTTTTACCATCAATCAACATCGTACAAAATTCAGTAGCCTCCAACAATTTCATCATCAGCCTGGATATTCAAAAAACACCACTCAATAAAATCAAATACAAGCTCACTGAGGACAAATCAACCATCAACATCATTGTCACACCAAAAATCGGCCGTTTTAAAAATGAAGATGTTAAATTGGGTCAAGAAGAAGTAAATTTTGACCTCATCATCACCTTCGACACCGGGAATTTAGAACATTTAGGCCCCATTTATGACGACAACGCCGAATTGTTCTTTAAAACCCCACTCATCAACATTGATCATCATGCCAGCAACACTGATTATGGACAAATCAATCACGTTGACATGGTCGCAGCCAGCACCACAGAAGTCATGATAGGACTTTTGGAAAACATGGAAAAACGCTACGGCAAAAAATTCCTGAATGAAGACGTGGCCACTCTATTGCTCGCTGGGCTGATCACCGATACCGGGAGTTTTCAACATGCCAATACCTCGCCAAAAGCCATGGAAGTAGCCGCCAAATTGCTAGGAATGGGGGCGAGGCAACAAGAAATCATTAAAAACATCTATAAAACAAAAAAATTAAGCACTCTAAAGCTCTGGGGAACCGTCCTATCAAAAGTAGAAACAGACCCCGTCTACAGACTCGTATGGTCGAGCATCAGCAAAAATGACCTCAATGAAACAGGCGCTAGCGCCGAAGAAAGCGAAGGCATCATCGACGATCTATTGAGCAATGCTCCCGGAGCAGAAATCATCATGCTCTTTAAATACAACGAGGAAGGCTACGTGTCCGTCAGCATGCGCTCCACCACCAACAGTGCCGATGTGGGCAAAATTTCAGCTGAAATGGGCGGAGGTGGCCACGTACGAGCCGCCGGCTTCAAGCGAAGGGATGGCAGCAGTCTAGAACGACTGATCGAAGACACCCTCACAAAAGTCAGACAGTACCAAGGTCAACGTCTAAACATCCACCCCGAAGCAGTCAAACAAATCATGGAAAACCAAGCCCCCTTGGACCAAAAGAAAGAGAGCCCACACCCCGAAGCAGAAACCAAGACAGAAGAAAGTGAAAGAAAAACACCTAAAAATGTGCAATATTTAGAGTTTAAAGACCAACGAGAGAATACAGCAAAAGAAACCCCAGTTGATCAGCCATTGGCCTCAAAAGAGGAGAAAAAAGAGGAATTGAAACCAGCGAAGGAGGCAAATGATAAGTCACTCAACCAACAGAAACCTATTAAAAAGAAAGAAGAAAGCCAACCTGAGAACAAAACCGAGGCCAAAGCAGTCAACGAAAAAGCTCCAGAAGTGAAGGCGGAAGGAAAATCCGTCAAAGAATTACAAAAAGACTTCGTCTCTAAAAAAGTAGAAAAGACACCTTCAAAAAAAGTGAACCTTCCTATCCCAGAAAAATTAAACGTTGAGGCAAAAAATGAGGAAAAGCCAAAAAATGAAACCCCAAACACTCCAGAAAAAGCACCTTCAACTCAGATCACAAACACAACGAGTCCTCAGCCAAATAACCACCAAAATTCAACACCACAGACACCTTCACCTGCTCCAACTCCCCCACGCAAAATGGTGAATATCCCCACCACGCCACCTCCAAAACCACTCAATCCTCCGGCTCCAAAAGCGATTCCTGCACCACAACAACCTGCAGTGGCACCCACTCCTGCCTTCAGCCCAGCCGCACAACCGGTGACCCAAACAGCACCGACTGCCCCACAAACACCACCAGCACAAACAAATCAAGCTGCTGTAACACCACAAATCAGTCAACCAACAGCACCGACTGCCCCACAAAGCACTCAAAATCAAGCCCCTCAAGCACCCATTCAACCCACCCCAGCCCCACCTCCACTCCCACCTACTTTAAATCAAAATCCAGGCCAAAATGGAGCCAATCAAGAGATACCACCCGCACCTCTCGTTTGAAAGATCAATGATCAGGAATGAGCGGCTAGTCAAAGAAATCTGCGTAAAGTGAAAAAATAATACAAAATAACAATAAAAACCATGTCCCTATCCGAAATCCTCAAAAAAACCATCACCGTCATCACCAATGGAGAGGATTAGGTCAATTTTTAATTCTAAGTTTTAAATTTTAAAGCTGCTAAAAATAGAATGGAAAAACTCACCCCTAACCCCTGACCTCTTACCACTCTTAAAGGTAAACGATTAAGCCTGATCAACGCCTCCTTTTGAACAAGGGTTACAACGCAGAACACGGTAAACTCCTTTAAAAAGGCCGTAAAAAAACCCATATTTCTTCAATGAATCCACCATATATTGACTGCATGTGGGCTGAAATTGGCAATACCCACCAGGAAAAAACGTTTTCGCCCAAAAACTATGATCCGGCGAAAACGTTTTTTGATAAAACCGCATCAAACCAATGAATATATTTCGGGGAATGTGCCAGATGAAACGAAAAAATGACTGCATTGAGAAACGGTAAAATAAGCACTGATCACTAACCACTGACCTCTAATCACTTTTAAAAGTGAATGAAAATAAAGAAGTACGCATGATGTCGTATGGCAAGTTGGTATAAACTCCAAAACCCAAATTACAAATGGGTCATTGTTTGGTCATTTGAATTTAGATTTTGGAGTTTAGTTTTCAGTTTAGTTTGGAATTTGGTGCTTGTGATTTGGAATTTTACACATGAGTTTTTGTATTATTCAAACCAAAAATACAGTGACGCCTGCTTAATCCTCAATCAATACACATAATTCAAAGGATTCTGCTTCACCCCATTCACACTCACCTCCCAATGCACATGAGGGCCAGTCGAACGGCCTGTACTCCCCATGGTTCCAATGGTCTGACCTTTATAAACCACATCTCCCACCGAAACATGAAGCGCTGAATGATGAGCATAAAGCGTCGTCATACCATTGCCATGATCAATGATGATGTAGTTACCGTACCCCCCATTGTTCCAGCCCGACGTGATCACCGTACCAGCCGCAGAGGCATAAACAGGCGTGTCAGGAGCACGCGTGGCAATATCAAGGGCCAAATGACCACCATGATAGCCCTGGGTCAAAACCGCACTATCCACCGTTGGCCACAACAAACCTTCCGTATAAGCCCCCGAATAATCAGCAGGAGCCGCTGTAGCACCAGGTGTAGCAATAGCTACTGCCGTACCCGCAGAAACATCCCCAAAATTAATGGGGACGCCCGAAACAGGATCCAAAGCAATCACAGGAGGTGGCTCAGGCAAAGCCCGTTCCCCACCAGGAATGATCAAAACGGCACCTTCAGCAATCAGACTATCATCCGCCAACTGATTTTGACGACGAATGTCAGACTCTTCCACCTCATATTCTTCAGCAATTTCAGCAAGTGTTTGATCCTCTTCAACCGTGTGAGAAACCCCATCAACGGGTGGAATCATCAAAACAGTACCCACACGCAAGGTGTTAGCATCTCGAATGCCATTTTCCATCATAATCGTATTCATAGCGACACCAAAATCAGCAGCAATGGATG
>JAUHXI010000005.1 GCA_030426875.1 bacterium | reverse complement strand
CTGTCGATGATGCTGTCACCGATGTAGTTGCTGTGCATCCACACGCCTTGGTTTAAGTAGCTTCGTGCTATTTCTGTGCCATATCCCACCACACAGTTTTTACCTGTCATACTTCCTCGTACCAAAGCGTTGTTGGCGATGATGCTCCCCTCCCCAATGTAAGCGGGACCTTTGATGACGGCGTTATGGAGGATTTTTACATTTTTTTCGATGACGACATTTCCTTCTATAATGGCTGAGGGTGCGATGTCGGCTCGTTTGGAAATGTGGGTGGTTTGACGTTCTAAGAAGTGATTCATTATGGCTAAAACGTGCCAGGGATATTTGATACTTTGCCAGTATCCTGTGTATTTTTGAGCGATAATCTTGGCCCCACCCTTTTTGATGTAGTTGTCCAATGCCACCTCATAGTGGTCATTTTTTTTGCTGTTAGCTTTTTTTAAGTGAGTCAAGAATTTAGGGAAGTCATTGTAGACATGGCAGATTAAATTGACTAAGTTGCTAGGTTCATTTCCCTCTCCAGGTTTCTCGATG
The DNA here is from genome assembly GCA_030426875.1 of bacterium. Classification (GTDB taxonomy): domain Bacteria; phylum Patescibacteriota; class Gracilibacteria; order UM-FILTER-43-11; family UM-FILTER-43-11; genus JAUHWS01. The sequence goes on along the minus strand of JAUHXI010000005.1, from coordinate 17,562 downwards.
ATGTTGGTGATGAAGCCTTTTTTGGTCACCTTTAAATAACCTCCCGGAAAATAGTGCAACATTTTTTTACCGGCGATCACACCATCGATTTCTTTTTGTTTGGAGGCTTTGATCATGTCTTCAAATAATTGTTCGTCAAAAACATCATTGGTACTCATGATCATGACATTTTTATGTTTGACCCATTTTGCTCCGGTCAAAACACCTCCGGCCTGACTCCCTTCATTCTCTTTTTGTTGCACAACGACAATGTTTTTGTAGGTGGACAAGGCTTTTTCAATTTTAGACACGTTGCCTGGATTGGCCACCACGACAATGTCTCGAAGTTTTGCTTTTTTTAAAGCAGCAATTTGATGTTCGATGAGGGTTTTACCTCCAAACTCTAGAACATTTTTGTTGGAAATGGGTTGAAGGCGGCTACTTTGACCACCAGCCAGAAGGATGACTTGCATAATTTTTTAACTTAAATCAATTCTATTCTAGCACAAATTCTATGTTTCCGATGTCGGCTGTGTTTAGTATTTCTTTCCCATTTAAACGCTCTAAAACCTCTTGATGGGGGTGACCAAATGGGTTGTCTTTTCCGGCTGAAATGATAAAGGTGTCGGCATTGATGGCCTTTAAAAGGTTGGGATTATTTGAGGTTTTGCTGCCGTGATGTCCCAATGCGAACCTAGGGGCAGAAAAATCTTGGGCGCTCAATAAGAGTTCTTTTTCTTGATCTTCTTCTGCGTCACCGGTGCTTAAAAGTAATGGCTCTCCTTTATGATTTCGAATGGTGAAGCTGATGGAGGTGTTGTTTTTACTTTTGACAGCTTGTCCAATTAAATTCTGATTGTTGAAAGGGTATAAAATGTCGAGTATTAAATTTGGGCTGATTTGCCAATCTTCATTGCTGGTGGGATAGATGATGGGGATGTTTTCTTCTTGCACCTTGTCTAAAAAGGTGACATAGATGTCGCTGGATGAGGCGATGCCCGTGATCATAATTTTTTTCACGTCATATTTTTGTAGAATATCCATGATTCCTCCGTAATGGTCTAAGTCTGGATGAGAAAGGATGAATAGGTCGATTGTAGGGTTGAAAAAATTGAGCTTTTCTGATAGACGGTCCACTACCACACCGTCTGGTCCCGTGTCGATAAGGATGTTTTTGTCTTCTTTGGTTTGAATGAGGATGGCGTCTCCTTGTCCGATGTCTAAAAACGTAACAGTATTTTTTTGGTTCTTAATGTGGATATATTGGTTTGCAGCTAGGCCTAAAACGGATAGTAGAAGAATGTGGATGAGTAGCCATTGTTTTTTGGAGACATTCATTACTTTACTTTTTTGTTATGGAGGTGGGAGTCTATTCATTATCTTCTTTTAAAGGTTAAATTCAATCATTTTCCCTTTCCTCAACCTTAAGTTTTTGTCGAAGCTGTTAAAATTCATTAAAAAAATACTCTGACTAGATTTTAGTCAGAGTATTTTTTTAATTTTTAATTTTTTAAAGACTCATTTTTAGTTTTTTTTAGCCAATTTTTGTCTTCGTCGTTTTAGGATATGATTTGCACCGGCTGCACTGGTGATTACAAGAAATCCTGTGGCTAATCCTGTTTTAGGTAGGCTCACTGATCCAATAACTCCCATTGATTCATTTCCCTTATCATCTTCGGCGGTTATTTTGTAGGTCAGGGATTGCTCACCATCTAAATTTTCCAGTTCATAGGTGGTTATATCTGCCCCTAATGAAGCAATTTGATTAAAATTTTCTCCATCATTACTCTGATACAGGATATAGTTGACTAAGTCTTCAGCTGAATCTAGGCTTTTTTCCCATTGCATCATGACGGTGAATTTTTCAGCCACTTCTTTGAAAGAAAGATTAAAATTATTGGCCTCTTCTGGGGCACTGGTATCGATTGTGTTGTTGTTTTCTTCTTCTACTTCATTGTTTTGTTCCACATCTTCTTGTGTGCCTGTCTCAGTCTCCGTGCTTTGTGTTTCTGTGTTGCTATTGAGTAAATCATTAGCTGCTTGATCGATATCTGTTTGATCGTCTTCATCATCGGCGGATTGGTGGAGGTTATTTTCGCTGACGGTGCTGCTGTCTAAAACAGATCCGATGAATAGTCCTCCGTCTCCATCGGCACTGATGATTGAGTTGCCAGAGGTGTCTTTAATATTAGAACTGGCGGTCAATAAATAGCCTGTGTTCTTAGTTTGGTCGCCTGTTTTTAGAATAACGGTTTTGCCGGTGATGTCTTGGTCGTAGGCTTTGGCACTTGTGATTTCGAGCAGGTTGTTTTCGTTGATTTGTTCACTGATGGTGAATGCATTTGTGTTCACGCTATCTGGGTCGATGGCTTCAGAGAATCCGATTAACACACTGTTTTTGTCCGCAGCGAGTACGTTTAGTACGGTTGGTGCTGTGGTGTCTGCATTGTTTGTTTCACTTTCATTCGCTTCAGATGTTTCGGCGTTCTCACTGCTTTGTCCGTTTGTACTTGTGGTTGCGCTGGCTTCTATGCTATATTCTCCGCTTTCTGTTTCTTCTCCGTTGATTGTGCTGATGGCGGTCACGGCTACAAAATATTCAGTGTTTTCTTCTAGGTTTGATAATTCATATGAATTATTAGCATCTGCTGTGTCGATTGTCATTTCGTAACTGGGCGATTGAAATTGTTGTGGCGATTCAGGTCCGTAATAAATACGGTAGCGCTCCACAATTAGGGTTTCGGTGTCTTCCACCATGTCCCAACTGACGTCTATGGTGTTATCGCTTGTGGCGGTTGCTGTCACGTTGGTCACGTTGGCTGGTTTTTCTGCCGCATAGGCAGTGGTTCCCATTGTCATAGAAACGGCCATCATTAGAGCCATAATGGATGTTTTTTGAGTCTTTTTCATGTTCATTTTTAATGGTTAAATCTTCACATTATAGCAAATTTTATTTGTTTTTGCAAGTCTCTAAGCTTTGATTTGTGTTAATCTAATTGACTATTTCATTATTTATTATTTAATATCATTTAAGTATTTAATGAATTTTTAAGCTACATTTCACGTTTATATAAGTATTGGGGTGGTATTTTGTTAGTGTATTATTCTTAATCTTTATTCTCAACACTCTCATTGTGAATGATGTTCCAAATAAGGCTAAAGGAGTCTATCCTAGCAATAGAGAAAAGGTTTTTCTAAGTTGTATTGTTTTGGTCGGTACTTTTCGTTCCGCTTTAAGGCAAAAATTGTTTAATATTTCTAAATTACTAGCGGCAAATAGAATGGCTTTTTTAGCTCAACGTCTTGATTTTTCACTTTTTTTCTTGACAGGTGGTGTTTTAAAATCTGAGCTTGTTAAGGATTGTTTGAAATTAATATTCGATGCCACGGAGGTTTATCCATACACGCATAAAGAATTATTTTCTTTGCTAAGCTCTAATCCAAATACTCCTAAATGCCTTGATGAAGACAGCTTATTGAGATTTTTGCAATTTTTAAGCCATCCTATGAGAGAAAAATTTGGCTTTCATCATTCACTCAAAAAACGTTCGGATTATTATTGTTGGTCGAGGCCATCTCCCAATATCATGGTGACGTACGTGAGTTCTCCTAATAAAACTGTCAGCGATGATGACGTTGATTTTTCTGATTGTGACGAAAACTGTGTTTTTGGGCCCCTTTCATCCAAAGAGTGATCATGTTTTTAGTCAAAAACTAATTTCTCGTTCAAGCTTGATCAATAGGCTTCATATTTTTTTGAAACTACTTGTGAATGACTCTATTACGCCATTCAAACTTCCTTCAATCGTCCCACCACAAACTCTTTTTCCAGAGCGCTCAAGAACCAACCCGCTTGGGGCCCGAAGGTTTTGTTGAGGAAGAGGATGTAGATGGTTTGGAAGCACAGTTTGGGAGAGTAGTCTTCATTGCCTTTAACAATGTTGTGGATACTGGTGTGGAGCAGTTCGCCGTCCCATTTTTCTGCTGCTTCCAATTGCTTTGCTAACTCATGAGCGAATTGTTTTTGGAGTTCATTTAATTCCTCTGCGGATTCGGGTAAACTTTCTTGCAGTTCATAGCGGTATTTGTCCGGGGCGAAGCTTTCGAGCCATTTTTTGGCATACTTGACCCTCAAATCAATTTCTTCTCGGTCTAACTCAGTTAAAGGGTTGCCTTTCATTTTTTCCACTTCGTCATAGACATTCAATCGTGGAATTTGGATGATGAAAACCAGTTGCGAGAAGCGAGGTAAAAATCGTTCTTGGGGTTTTTCACTGGTGAGTTGTGATAGTTCAAAGGCTCGGGCGTGGTCGCTTTGAATGACGTCTTTTTCGCCTTCAAAAAAGTGCCATTTGGCGGCTTCGTCGTGTTGGTCAAAGAGGCGAGGGATGGTTTCGCCTTCGGGATCGAATTCAATGACCCGGTTGGGCTTGGTTTTGATCATCAAGAATCGCAGCATTTCTGGGGGGAGTTGGTCGGCAATGTCTCGAGCGGTTTGGCCGATGCCTTTGGAGGAGCTCATTTTTTTTCCTCCGATTAAAAAGAATTCGTAGGGAATGTTGAAAGGAACCTCGGTGTGTGAGATCTCTTGGCAGATTTTTCGTCCAATGTCGTGTGAGCCGCCTGAAGCATTGTGATCTTTGCCACTGCCTTCGATGGTCACGTTGTAAGCGTCCCATTTGGCCGGCCATTCGACTTTCCAGGTGAGTTCGGCGTTTCCATCAAAAGGGGATATTTCACCTTCAAATTCACAGCCTTCGGCCCATTTGACTTTGTTTTTTTGACAGCTGTATTTGACCTTTTCTCCATCAAAACTTTGTACGTCGGTTGAGCCTACCTTTCCACATTTTTCACAAATCACCTGTACAGGCGACCAGTGTTCGGGTTTTTCGGAGCCGGAGACTTTTCTGTAAATCTCCCGAATTTCGTTGTTCTTGGTCAATCCTAAGCGAATCCAATCGTTCATCTTTCCTGTTTTGTAGGCCTGACTGGCTCGCGGAATTTCGGGTGTAAATCCTATTTCGTTGATCACGCTTAAAAATTCAGCACCGTAATATTCGGCGAAGTTTTTGGCTGTTTCATTAGGTGAGGGGATGTTGCACAGAGGCATTCCCATGTATTTTTCGAACCCTTTTTCTTCTAATTCCTTGGGCATGCCATCCATAGGGTCATAGTCGTTGAATTCGTAAATGAATCGAGCATTTTTGCCTTTTTCTCGAAGGGCTTGAGCAATGATTCCGTGGATGACCACTCCTCTGACGGATCCGATGTGTACTCGTCCGGAAAGGGTTTTTTCATCTCGAATGATGAATTTATCTCGTCCGGTGTAGGTTTGAATGATATTGTCTGTTATTTCGTCGACCCAGAACATTTTGTGGTGGTTACCATTTTAAATAAAACAAGATTAAGATATCAATAAAGCTTGTTAATTCAAAATTCAAGATTTTTATTTCTCATTTTTTGCTTCCCCTTCGACTATTTTCATCAATAACTTTTGTAATTGTTTTTGTTCTTTTTTGCTCACGTTGTCGAACACTATTGTGGCGTGTTTGCTGAAGAAGGTTGTCATTTTTGCCATGGTTTTTTCAGCCTTTGGTGTGGGTTTTAAAAGCTGGGAGCGTTTGTCTTCCTTGTTTGCGAGGCGTTTGATGTAGCCCTTTTCTTCTAGACGTTTGATGAGTGAGCTGGCAGACGCTTTGCGAATGTTCATGTAGTTGGCCATTAGAGAAACAGTGTTGATGTTTTGACACATGATGGCTTTGATCACTAAAACTTCTGACATGGTGAAGGGTATTTCGCTGCCAGCATCTCGCATTTTTTCATGGATAGCCTTTTGAATTTGCCAGAAAAGGTGGACAAGTTCTTGGGAGTGAGGCATAATTTGTTAGTTAGTCTGACTAAATAATAGAATACTGTATAAAAAAAAGTCAATGGGGCTAACTAAATTTACCCATTTTTATTGTGTTACTTGCTATAAATTATGTATCATAATCACCATCTGGTATTTGAGCCTTATGCATAATACTGACTGCAATGAATCAAGCATCTGATGTCAAATTTTGCCCCCCCAACAAAATTACTTGATTTCACATAAAAAATAGTTTATAGTACACCGCCCGCTTACTGTTTCCTTGCGTTTACCTATGAAAAAATTTGTTTCTTTATTCCTTCTTTCGGCTATTTTACTGGCATCTTGCCAGCCTGAGGAAGAAAAAATTGTAGCTCCTGTGCCTGATCCCGCTGTTAAGGTTTTTGATTTGGCCGAAAATCCTAGTTATTTGGTCAATGAGGTCGGTACTATCAAGCCTTCTAAAGAGGTTGAGTTGGTTGCTCAAGCGTCGGGGATCATTGAGGCTCTAAATATTGAATTGGGTGATACGGTTTCTTTGAATGAAACATTGGCTATTATTGATTTTGATGAAGTCAACGACTCAGCCCGACTCAATTATGACAATGCTCAGCTTCAGTTGGCCAATGCTCAACAAACGCTCGATGAAACGGAGGCCAATGCTCAGTCAACAGTTGTTCAAGCCGAAATTCGGGTGCAATCCTTAGAAAACATGCTCAAACGTTTAGAGCGTAATTTAACGGAGCTCAAGGCTCAAAATGATAGCACACAAACCAGTTTAGAATTGCAGAAGAACAATGCTGTTCAGAGTGCTGAAAATACGGGCATTACTTTTGATAATTTGGAGGATCAATTTGATCAGTCTTATGATGATCTTTTGGTGAATACGGAAAATAATTTGGATAATATTTTATTCAACCTGGGTTCTAATTTTCAGTCTGTTGAAGATATTGTCAATCCTAATGGGGTCAACAGTTTTAATCTGGATGATATGAATAAGTGGCTTGGTGCTACTGATTCCATTCAGCGTTCTGAGGTGATTAATGATTATTTGTCTTATCGTAACGATGTTCAGAATTTGGTGAACAAAATTGATTCAATGGCTCCTTTAACTGAGTCTGAAATATCTGAATCCATTCAGGACATTCGTGCTCTGGCCAATGATTTCCGTTCCTTTTTTGGAATGGTGCGGGTCATGGTTGATAACTCTATCATCAATGCTGACCTAACGCAGGCTACTGTTGATGGTTATAATGCAGTTCTTACAGGAGCTGAAGCGTCTATTTTGGCTGATGTGGCACAGCTTAATGCTCTGTCTCAGTCTTTCTCTGCACTGGATTTGAATCGGGTGAGTCAATTGTCTACTAATGACAACAATCGGGTGATTTCTGACAATCAAGTGGCGGCGGCTAATAATGCTTTGCTTAATTTCTTCAATACGAGTTTAGCGGCTGAACAAGATTTAGAAGCTCAGATTGAGCAAGCTGAGAATGATTTGCGTTTGGCTCAGGCAGATTTGGAGTCTTCTAGGCGTAATGTGACGATTCAAGCGGGTGGTAAAAACCTGGAAATTGATATTTTTGGCAATCAAGTTAAATTGGCTGAAAATGCTCTCACCAATAATGAGGTGACGTCGAGCGTGCGTGGTGTTGTTTCTGAACTGAATATAGACCAGGGTGATTATGTTTCGCCAGGTACGGTGATGGGTAAGGTGATTCAGACGGAGGCGGTGGAGGTGATTTTTTATCTTTCTAAAGAAAATGCCGATCGTCTTACTTTAGGTCAAACATTTAGTTTTTACGACTCGGCTGCCCGAGACCAAGAGTTTGAAGGTAAAATTACCAAAATTTCTCCTACGGTGGATGCCGTGACTAAAAAAATCATGATTGAGGGCGAAGTGGACAATGATGATCTATATTTGAAACCCGAAATGTTTGTGGATATCGAATTGGATTTGAGTGATGCTGCTTTTCAAAGCTCTAAGGTCTATGTGCCGATGAATGCCATTATTTTTGGTCAGAATGAGCAGTATGTTTATGTGATTGAAGATGAAATGTTTGTTGCGCCAGTTGATATTTTGAAGCAGCTGTCTGGGCCGTGGATTGATGAAGCTGACCCTTTTGGTTTGTATGACTTGGCTGATTCAGCCTTGCTTTTAGACTCATTTAATCCATCTTACCAACTGCAGACGAAGTTTGCGGTTAAAAGACCAGTTGAAATTGGAGATACCTTTGATTTGTGGGCTGAGATCACTGATGGACTTGATGATAATGAGGTGCTGATTGTGGAGGGTCATCGAGGTTTGGAAGACAATCAGCAGGTGATGGTGCTCAATGAACAAGAAGCCCCCTCTGCCTCCTCTTCAAATTAGGTTGAAATTCCTGTGTCACGCGCCTGCTTTATACTGGGAGTTCTCTATGACTTGAGGTGATAATTATATGGTTGATTGGGATGAAAAATATTAAACTAAAATAATGACACATGAGTGTTCATGATGAGAAAAATGCCGTGGATCCGTCTTTAAAAGATATAGCGAACTCTTTTTGGGGTTATTTTGTGTTTCATCGTAAAATGGCTGTTTTGATTGGGCTGATTTTTGTGGGTTTGGGACTTTTTAGTTATTTTGGGATTCCTCGAGAGGCGCAGCCAGAGATTGAGATTCCATTTGCTTCTGTGGTCACGAGTTATCAAGGTGCTTCTCCTCAAGAAGTGGCTGATCAAGTGACGTTTGAACTGGAACAAAAAATTTTAAATTTGGAGAATTTAAAGGAGGTGATTTCAGTTTCTTCGGAGGGGGTGTCTCAAATTTTTGTTGAATTCACGCCCGAGGCGGATTTGGAGACCAGTATTCGAGAACTTAAAGATAAAGTCGATGAGGCTAAGGGGTCACTTCCTAGTGATGCCAATGATCCTTTTGTTCAGGAGACCTCCACCAATGATTTCCCGGTTATTATTTTTTCCTTATTTGGTGATTTGCCTTATGACCAGCTTTTGGATGCGGCTCAAATGGCTCAAGAGGCGTTGGAAAAAATCCCTGGTGTTCAGAGTGCTGATATTTCGGGTGAGCGTGAGAATCACATTTTGGTTTCGGTTAGAGAGACGGATATGATTCGTTATGGTTTGAGTTTACGTTCCATTAGCCGCTCCATTCAGGCGTTTCATATGAGTAGCCCTGTGGGAAATATTTTGGTGGATGATCAGTTTTATCAAATTCGTATTGCTTCGGAGCAAGATACAAAAGAATTGATTGGACAAATTCCAGTTTCGGCTGGCAATGGCGCGACGGTTTATTTGGCCGATGTGGCCGATGTGACTGAGGAATTTAAAGAAGCCACGAGTGCGAGTTTGGTTTCTTTGAACGGTGAACCGTCCAAGAGTGCTATTTCGATCAATCTGATCAAACGGACGGGTGCCAATGTGATTGAAACGGTGGATGAGGCCCGGGAAGTGTTTGACGCGTTGAAGCTTGACGGCTCCATTCCGAGTGAGATTGAAACCATTTCGCTCAATGACACGGCTGAGATCACCGAGCAGGAGTTTGACCGCTTGATGGGAAATGCCATCACAACCGTGGCGCTTATTTTTGTGATCCTTTTGTTTGCCCTTGGTTTTAAAGAGGCTTTGATTGGGGGAATTTCGATTCCGTTTACATTTTTTGTCACCTTCACGTACCTTTACCAACAGGGGAGCACCTTCAATTTTATGGTTTTATTTAGCCTGATTCTTGGTTTGGGGCTTTTGGTCGATGCGACGATTGTGATCATGGAGGGGATGCATGAAAATCTTTATACCCGAAAAATGACGCCTGTGAATGCGGCGTTGGCGACGATCAAAACCTATCGCTATCCTTTGATGTCGGGGATGTTGACGACGATTGCTGCTTTTGCCCCCATGCTCTTGGTTTCGGGGACTATTGGTAAATTTTTTGCCTTCATCCCCATCACGGTTAGTACCGTTTTGATCAGTTCGTTGGCCATTGGTTTGTTTTTGATGCCGGCTTATGCGGTTATTTTTATGAAGCAGGTGAAGCAGAAAAAAGAAAAGGGACGCTTTGTTAAGTGGCTCCATGCTGGTCGTGAGCGTTTTGTTGGTTGGATTGGTCGTTATTATCGGTCCTTGTTGCACCGGCTTTTGCGTAAACTCACGGCGCGCATTGTTTTGCTTATTTTAGCTTTGGTTGCCTTTGTTTCTGCTGTTAGTTTGCCGATAAAAAATGAAGGTTTTCCTTTGGTGGATGCTGAAAATACGCAGATTTCGGTTGAGCTCCCTGTGGGAACTGCTTTGGATAAACTGGAGCCGGTGGTGGCTAAGATGGAGCCTATTTTGAAGCACAATGAGCACGTTGAAAGCTATGTGGTGAATATGAGAGGGGGTAGTTCGGGTAGTACCGCCACGGCTACTTTTACGGTTAATTTTACTGATTCCGAGGAGCGAGACATAAAGAGTTTTGAACTTGAGCAACTCTTTAAGGAGAAATTCAAATTCATTACTGAGGGTGAGGTTACGATTACTGAGTCGCGTTCAGGTCCTCCAACCGGGGCTGATATTCAAATTTTGGTTTATGGGGATGATTTTTCGATTTTGAAGGAGATTTCTGAGGACATACAGGCTCAGCTTGTGGTTTCTGGTGGGGATCAGGTGACGGATAATTTGAAGGATGGTTCGGCTGAGTTTACGTTTGATTTTACGCCATATTATGAAAAAACCATTTTGGCTCAACAGGGTTTGACGGTTGCGGATGTAGCTCAAGAGGTGCGGATGGCTGTTTTTCCGAGTACGGCGGTTACCATCAAGCGTGATGATGAGGAGATTGATGTGGATGTTCAGCGTGATTGGGGGGGTGTTTATCCGACGTCTGTTGATCAAGTGAATTCAATTTTGATTCAAAGCAATACAGGTGATTATGTGCCTCTTTCGTCGTTGGCCGAGGCTGACCTGGGTTCGGGTCTCACATCGATTAATAATTATGATGGAGAGCGGGCGATTACGATTAGTTCTGGGGTGTCTCGAGGGCTTGTGGTTGATGATGTTAAGGAAAAACTTGTGCCTTATTTGGAGGAGTACGTCTGGCCTGATGGTTATTCTTATGAGATTTTGGGTGGGGGTGATGAGGTGGCTCAGTCTTTTGTTGATTTGACCAATGCGATGGTGTTGAGTATTGTGCTGATTTTCTTGATTTTGGTGACTCAGTTCAATTCTTACAAGCAGCCGTTTGTGATTTTGATGTCGTTGCCGCTTTCTTTGATTGGCGTTTTTTATGGCTTCTTTGCACTCGGTCTTAGTTTTAGTGTGGCGGCGGTGATTGGGATTGTTTCGCTTTCGGGGATTGTGATCAATGATGCGATTATTTTGATTGATCGTATCAATAAAAATCGCGATTCGGGGATGAAGATCATTGAGGCGATTGAGGAGGCTGGTCCGGCTCGTATGCAGCCGATTATCATTACGTCGGTGACGACGGTTTTGGGTATTTTGCCTATTAGTTTGACGGATCCGTTTTGGTTGGCTTTGGGGATGGCGATTGCTTTTGGGATGCTTTTTTCTACTGTTCTCACGTTGATCATTGTGCCGGTTTTTTATTACTCTGTTGAGTTGTATAGCAGGGTTTACCGGCGTTTTGTTTTGCTTTTAATCCTTGGGGTTGGTATTTATTTGGGTATGAATGAGTTGTTTACTCAGCTCTTTTCTGAGGAGGTGACTCTTTGGGAGGATGTGTTGGGCTATGTTTTTATTGGCTTGTGGTTCATTTTTATGATGGTTATGGTTGTCACAAGGCATAGGGCTATTTCTGCTGAGCATAGGGAGATGAAAATAATTTAAAAAAAGTCTTTCTGATTTTTTAATTCTATTTAATGTGTTTGTGTTATTTTGTTTTTGGTGAGAGGTCCTATCAAATTAAAATAAAAATATATTAGTCAGTTTTGTAGTGAACTATTGACATTTTTGTAGTTTTGGTGTATGATTTTTCTACTTATGAACTAACCCATTGTTATGCTTGAGGTTTCTCGTTCCCCTGAGGCTACACCTTCCACTTTTTCAAGGTTAAAGTTAGCGGTTGCTTTGGCTGCTGGTTTAGGGCTTTCGGGTTGTGCTGGGGATGACAATGCTTCAACAGGTCCACGTTGTATGGAAGATTCAGATTGTGAGGACTCCACAACAACGGGAGGTGCTGATGAGACGGATGGAAGTACGGGGGGAGATTCTGAAGATTCTGATGGAAGCACAGGTTATGAAATCAGTACGAGTACGACGAATGGCACAACAGGCGAAACAGACGGCGTTGAATGTGTCGAAGATTTAGACTGTGAAGCAGGTGAAGTTTGTGATCAGAATGTTTGTGTGGACCTTGAAATGCCGGATTCTTGTGAAGGAGTGGTGTGTGGTGAGAATGCGAGTTGTAATGGAGGTGAATGTGAATGTGATGAGGGGTTTTCTGAGGAGGAGGGAGTGTGTGAGGAGGTGAAGGCTCCTGTGGTTAGTGATTTAATTGTTGGCTGCCTCGTCAATGAGGAAGAAGAATGTCTCTCTAACGCAGAATCACCAACTTACATTGAGTATACAATAGCTAATGCTCAAATAGAGAATTGTGAAATAAGTGTAAAGGTAATAATTGGGCCAAAAGTATCAAATGCTGGCATCGTCGAAGATTTTAGCCTGAGTGGAGCAAAATACTATGGTGGTGGGCCAGCTGGGATCACTGAGCGTATAACACTCTCTTGTGAGAATGGCGGGAAAATAGCTTCAAAATTCGTTGATGTGTACTTGCCAGGTTAAATTTAAAGCATAAATCGTTTCATAGTAACTTAACATCTTTCTTAAATGTCACCAGATACACAAAGAGATGTTGCCCTCCGTTTTTTATCACCTATCAAAAACCTTGCGGATCGTTATAAATTCAGTTTTCGAGGGCTTTTTGGCTTGATTTTAGCGAGTCATCTTGGATGTGGCATGTGTGAGGAGGGCGAACAGGTCACTAGTGATGGCATTGTGAGTTCAGACATAGTGCAGTTAGGTGCTTCTGAACTTTGCGGCACGGGAACTGAAAGTACAACTGGTGTAGGAACGTCTAATACTGGCACTGGAACAAATGGAATGAGTTCAACCAGTGCGAACCCAACTGAAACATCAGATGGTACGACAACTGGAGTTGAGTCTACTTCGACAGAATCAGATTCAACCACTACTTTTAGTACGTCTGACAGCTCTAGTGATTCAACAACAGTTGATAGTAGCAGTTCAGACACAGAAGTTAGCACAAGCACTGGTACCAGTGAAAGCACCGGTGAGCCCTTTTGCCCAAAGGATTTCAGTCCATTGAATTTTGCAGCAGAAGTGAAGCCAGAATGTCCTCCCTTGATCTCAGAAATTGTCACAAGCTGTGAAGAAACAAACTTTGATTGCTATTCATTTTGGCCCGATCCATATCATGTTGATTATTCGATTGGTAACGCCACCCTTGATCAGTGTGAGTTTTCTTTAGAGGTTTTTAATGGGCCAAAAGATACAAAATTGGGATCAATTGAGGATATCACCCTAAATGGACTAAAATACTTTACGGGTGGGCCAGCCGGTGTGACCATAAGAATGGTTATAACTTGTGACAATGGTAATCCAGAGATAGTGAGTCGTTATGAAGATATTTACCTTCCAGGCTAATGCTTTCAAAGGCACTGACAAATTCTTCTATTTTTGACCTCATCAATGTTTTTGGTTGTGCCGCATAAGTTGGGTGTAAATTCCACGATTTCGTCAGATCTTGCGAAACACCTATTAGTTCCCGGATTAAAAAAAGGTGCGAACTCATGGAAGGCTGCTGGCTGCACATCCCCTCCGGTTAAAGCCACACAAATTTGGCTGTTGTTGTCATCCCAATTCGTTCCGCCAGGATTTGTCCCATCCTCACAAATTGCTCCAATTGAGTTGCAAGCCACATCACAACTCACCCCCAGGTCCCCTAGCACCCAACAACGCTCCGCATCATTATCCCAATACCCTGCATCATCCCCTCCCCCATTGAGTAGGTCAGGGCCAAAGCAGGCTCCCTTGAGTTTTGAGACGATGTCTATTTCAACTGTTTGTTCAAAGTCTTTGTAGAGGCAGGTGATCAGGCCCGCACCAAAGGGAACCTCGTCATTGGCTAGGTAGACTCCCTTTTGGTCTTCTAGCATCTGACCCTTGTCATCGGTGTTGGACCATTTGCAGTCTTGGGTCACGTCTATCACTTGATCATTCTCATCGGTTGCAAAGGCTTGCACTTGGACAGAACTTCCTGCAATCATGCGGTCATTGTCTGGGATGAGCTCTAGAGAGACTAGGGCATCACTCACTTGCTCTAGGTCTTGATAGATATAACCAAACTCATAGGTCTTGTCCACTTCTCCTAGGGTGCCAAAACCAATCAGGGGCCAGGAGATTCCAGAGTAGAGGGTCTTTCCTTCAGTGGTGTTTGTGGCTCGGATGACAAAGGACATCATGTCCCCAGATTCATCTTCAAAGAGGCTCCCTGGGGTGTAATCGAGGGTGAAGCGGTAGACCTGCTTTTGATCATCAAACTCAGCCGGGAGGGTGAGGGCGGGGATGGCCCCTTCTTTTAGGATTTCAATGTCATCGGTTTGATCTTCGGTGAACAGTTCAAAGCTTTGGATCTTTAGTTCATCGTTGCCCTGAAGGCCGTTCATGGCCACATCGATCTCATACTGACCCGCGCCTGGGGTGTAGGCCTTTATCACCACCGGTTGATCATTGAGAGTCAAGGTGCCATCAGCTTGGTAGTAGCGGTTTAGAATCTCTGTGACTTGAGCGGGGGTCAGGGTGAGGGGGGCTTGGAGAGATTGGTCTGGGCTGGGGATGTTGTAGCGGGTGATGGTCTTATTGTCTCCTTTTGCAAATTGATTGTCTGCAAAGGTTTCTATGTCAAAGCTTAGGTATTGACCTTCTCCATTGCTGTCTGCTTTCTCTTGCTCGGTTTTTAGACGGACTCCTACTTCACCAGAAAGGATGTCAATGGTTTGCAGGTTTGCATTGAGTCCAAACTCTGTGCCTCGAACGCCGGCGATGGCTCCGGTGGTTTCTATGTTGAACTGGGATTGATCAGACAGGTTGACTACCTTGGCCCATAGTTCTCCTTCAAAGAGTTTGAGGCGGACTTTGGTTCCAATCCCCTGCTCATCATTCTGGCTTACTTCTGTGGTGCTGAGCATTTGGAGGGTTGAGTTGGGTTCTAGATGGACCACTGATCCATCGGATAGGTAGAGTACAGCGGTGGCGTCAGGACTGACTTTGATCATGTCTTGGGCCCTGACCACGTGACCTTCACTTATGGGTTGGTCATTGACTTGCACGGTGCCTGTTAGGCCACCTAGACGACCGGTGAGGTTTAGGGGGTCATTGCTGTAGGGCAGGTTGGCTTGACTGTCAACGATGAAATTAGGTCCATCAAAGGCTCTGATGAGGCTGGTGTGGGGTGAGCCTTGGTCTAGATTTCCTAGGCTTCTGGCTTCCCATGATTCATCGGCATTTTGGATGTTGCCTGCTAGTTGGTAGAACTGACCATCGGTGGTGACTCCATAGGCATAACGGGTACCGGTTCTGGGGTCGGTTGGGATTTCTGATAGGTAGCGCTTGGTCAGTAGTAGGGTGTCGACTTGGGTTTGTAGGAAGGCAGCCTGAGTGCAGTCGTGTTCATAGTGGCTATCCACATCAAAACAGCTGATGTTTTTATCATTTGCTAACTCGATGGGGTCTGGGAAGGTGGGGTAACTGCCATTGTCTTTTTTGTACTGCTCTAGGGCTGTTTGAATGGCGGTCAGGTCGGCCATGACTTTTTCGTTGTCGGCAGCTCTGGTGGAGCGGCCTATGGCAAAATAGACACCAAGGGTTAGCACGGCTAAAATGGCCATCACAATAAGGAGTTCAACAAGGGTGAAACCCCTTTTTGAGGGTGCGTTTTCCATTGGTTTTGGTTTATGTTTTAATGTGTTTGTTGGAATTGTAGCATAAGCAACACACGAGAGGCAATTTTTGATTAACTTTTTAAAAAAGCCAATGAATGCCCTCATTGTTGCAAGCAACCTGGCTCCATATTCCAATGAGCCTTTCTACCATTCAAATCACTGATACACTCAATGGGTTTATAGGTGGATAATCCTTCATATGTAAAGGTTTTCTTCCATCCAACTGATTCGAGAAAAAAATCGTTATAACCCCCATTCACACTGATCACGTGCTCAATCAATTCATCGTGAGTGTCGGGGAGCTCAACGGGATCTTGAGTCTGCCATTCTTGAAAGTCATACACAATTGCCTCATTTTTAGCGGTCTGACCTACGGCTACCTGGCCATTAAAAATAACATGACCGTCTGGCTGGTCTTTTAACACAACTTGATAAAGATCAACTTCAAATTCATCTGGAACCATAAAGCCATAATTTTGGTAAGGCTGTTGGGGGGTACAGGTGAGTTTTAAGAGTGTTTCAGTGTGGTCCAACGCCCTCAAGCCACTGCAGTTTTCAATCCAAAAAGCAGTGGCAAGGTGTAGGTTTTTACCTTTTATTTCGAAGACGGTTTCTTGATTATAGGCTGCCATTGATGGACTCAGGCTATCCACAATCACTTGATAATCGACGGTAAAGGAAGCCAGATACGAAAACCCAGTTGAAGCAGATGTTAAGTTGGTGTGAAACGTGTGGATACCGTTGACTAATTTTCCATTTTTATTTTCGATCACATCTGGCAACCGGCATGAAAACCTCATTTGCTCTGCAAAATTAGTCTGATATTCTAGGTCACTACAATCTTCTATATCTGGCTTCAAATCCCCTGGCAGATCCTCTCCCCATAATGTGAATTGGGCTTTTTTACTTTTATTGTCAGTCTGAATGTCGAGGTCATGAACTTTTGGAGAAATATCCTCTGGCTGATCTTGAATGATCAAATGAAATTCATAATCTATGGGTCCATCGGGCGTGAAACTAACCCATCCAGGTAATACCCCTTGCCCATCAATGGGATCTGGAATGCAAGAAAATTGTTGCTCATTTGATTTTCGACTTAGCCACTCAAAATCTTCACAATGTCTTAATTCCACATCCATGTCTTCAGGTAAATCGTTGCCAGTGATGGTAAATATTTCACGCTCCCCCCTTGTTGCCATTGAAGGTGAAAAAGATTCAATACGAATGGGATTATAGTAGGTGTTGGAGGGTTCGTAGCCTTCGGGAAACCGGTAGGGAACTTTGTCACCAAACTTGCCCCAATGGTTGTTGGGATCGATCATTTGGGTGGCAGAGATGTAAGTCGTTTCACTAATATTAGTGTAGCGCTCTTGACCTACAAAAGGCTCCTGTAAAACTGCCAAACCACCTGATGTATTGGTTTCGATGTGAATATGAGGTGCATAATTGTTGACTTGGGATCCAATTTCGTTTTCCCAGTAACAATTGTTTCCAACTGTGAACCCTGTCGCCCCCATCAAGCCAAGAATTTGCCCTGCCTTCACCTCTTCTCCCATTTGTACAGCAATAGTGTTTTCAAGCATGTGAGCATACCACGTGTAGGAACCATCTTCATAACCAACTCGCACCATGTGACCGTAACTTCCATTCAGAGCACCACCTGTTGGCCTTCTAACATCAATGATGGTTCCAGCTCTCATGGCCAAAATAGGAGTACCGAGGGTGTAGCATTGTGCTCCAAAACTACCGGAAGTTGGCTGGCTATTATCTCTTAACTGGAGA
>JAUHXI010000147.1 GCA_030426875.1 bacterium | reverse complement strand
TTGAGATTCGGTGACCGGGATGCGCTGCACGCGATGCACGCCACTTTCGTATTTTAATTTAGAAAAAACCCCCTCTCCTTCAATTGTAAGGACCATCTCTTTGACTCCCCCACTGTCCGCATCGGTACGGCTTGTGATGTCGGTTTTAAAGCCAACTACATCAGCATAGCGCATGTACATTCGAGCCAATTCCGCGGCAAAAAGAGAGGCTTCATCCCCCCCGGTTCCTGCACGGATTTCAATGATCACGTTTTTATCATCATTGGCATCCTGAGGGAGCATGGCAATTTTAAGCCTTTCCTCCAACTCCTCCTTCAATTGTTTACCCTCAGTCAAATCTTCCTTTGCCATTTCTATCAATTCAGCATCACTTTCAGAACCAATCAACTCTTCGGAATCTTTGACTTGCTTGAGAGCTGCCTCGTACTGACCAATCAGTCGAGACTCTTTTCGAGCCAAATCGCGGTAGGCTTTGGGGTCAGACACAACGCTGGGATCACTCATTTTTTGAGTGAGTTGGTTATAATCTTCTTTGATAGTGAGGAGTTTTTCAATCATACAGAAAGAGATTAACTGGAATAGAAGTATAAATCAACCCGTAGAGACGCAAAACCTTGGGTCTCTACCCTTGATTTTTGTACAGATTTTTGCTATAATATAAGGATTTTATTCCTATTTGCTACTGATGGAGAACCAACACACTGACCACCGGCAGACCTTGCATGAGTGGGTGACCCCCGAATTCATCCCCTATCACCGGGGTAAAAAGTGGTTCATGGGGGCGGGGATTGTTTTTGGCTTGTTGATTTTGATTGGGATTCTGACCCAAAACATCACCATGATTTTGGCCTTTGTTGGGATTGCCGTGGTGTTTATTTTGATTGAAAAACGAGAGCCTAGAATGCTCAAAGTTCAGATCACAGACATGGGGATTGATTACCGGGGCGAATTTTACCCCTTTCACCACATCAATGCCTTTTGGGTGGTTTATCATCCGCCTTATGTTCATTCGCTGTATTTAAAAATTAGAAGCGGCAAGAAGCTGCAAACCTTAAAAATTGAGTTGAACCAAGAGAATCCAGTTGAAATTCGACAGCTTTTGATCAACGAAATCCCCGAAATTGAAGGGGCTGGGGAGCCCATGCTCGATTTATTTTCCAGACTCCTACGCATTCAATAAATGATTAAAAAATTCCATCATTATCGGGATTTTGAATTTGAAAAACATGTGTTTTTTTTCAGTGATGTGCCTCCAACAAATATAGAAGATGGGAAGTCTCTTAAAGATAAAAATGGAGAAAATGTATCAGATGATCAGTTTAAAAAACAGTCTTGGAAGGAGCTCGAACGCGACAAGCGAAAGGAATACAGAACTGCCCTTCACGAGATAGCCAGCCGTCTTACCGGTAAGTCTGGGAAGGAAGAAGAAGCTTTTTCTGAACCCATTAAATCCACCATGAGAGGGTCTCGTTCTAGATTTGATAAGGCTGTGGACAGAATTGAAGCTGACTATTATGATGCCACAAGGCCACCCGAATTGGCTTATAAACAAGCCCAACGGAGGGTCAATCGAGAGGTGCGCCAGAACTTGAGAGGGCTTAAGCGTTCAGTCAAGGCGACCATGGCCCTGGAAGCTTTTATGGACAGTGAGATGCCTGATCCTAGCAATGAAAAACAAATTGAAAAGCACTTTGAGGATTACAAAAAATTACTGAACAAGCGCTATTTCAATCAAAGACTCGATCGTGCAGGGGGAGAAGTGTATTTGAATAAAGTGGATGAATTCAAATCAAACGTTGACCGCTTTTTGCAAACAAAAATATATTTTTTGCAGGAGGCCAAAGCCCCCAAAGCCCTCTACAAGGAAATTCAGATCGACATGGAGGCCCGCTATAAACGGTATGCCAATTTTGATGGGGATCCATCCAGCATTAGCTTGAAGGACTTGGATATTTTAGATAAACGGACGAAACCCCCCGCCACCCCCAAGGAGGAAGTTGCCATTCTCAATGAGGATGAAGTGGCACAAAAAAGTCGGTTGGAAGATATCCACTTCGCCACCCCTGAAAAATGGACCTCCAATGCCCTAGAAAGCGCTGATTTAACGCTCGACCGGGTTCAAAGTGATAAAGCGGAGGCGAGTTTTGTAAAAGTAGTCAATGAAAGGATTGCACCTGTCAAGGACTTCGAGTCAGCCAAAAAGGTGTATAAAAAACGAATGCGTGAGGTTGGTAAATTGGGGGCTGAAAAAACCCTAACTTTTTCTGAAAGTTTGAACACGGCCATCTTTGATGACACCTTTAGTTTTGAAAAAGAAGCTTACGAAGGGTCTCTAGGACTGCAAACCCAATTGCAAATGCAATACATGCAGTCAGGCACCATCACCCCTCCTAAACCCACGGACCGGATGCTGATCAAATTCATCAATGCCCATGAGCAAGAACGCTCCGAGATTTTGAGAGACCCCAAACGACGGGCCGACCTTTTTCAAGGGATCAAAGAGGCTACCGAAGCCTATCCTGTTGAACTTGAGGGACGTTTCAACGACTTTGATGAAAACAATAAGCCGAAACGGGCGAGAGAGATTGCTCATCCAACTCCAGATGATCTAACCGCTCGTCTAAAAGCTTTAATTGTTTTGGGTGAACAGTCTCAAATTTTAGTGGAACGTTATGGGTATGGAGATGCATTGAGTGAGGTGGAAGTGGATCCAGAGGAAGTTCGCGCAGATTTGAAATTTGTGGTGCATGGAGACGGTCGTGTTCCCCCTCAATATCAACCCGGTATTGCCAGAAGTGGCTTCAATGGGACTGACATTATTTTAAGAGGGACTCAAGTTGCAACGTGCTTGATGCTTGTTTCTAACCTTGCCTATCAGGTCCGGAGTGCAGAAGGTACGGGTGTAGAACAATGGACCAATGGCATCGTCAACGCCGTGACCAGCCCTCACACTCTGGCCTACGCTGCCCTCGCCTATGGCACTACAAAGGTGATCGAAGACAAGCGTTATATAAACTATCCCTGGCTTGGACCTTATGGTAAAGAGGGCCTCAACACCGCTGATAAACTCAATGGCATTGCTGAAAAAACCAGCCCCAAATACATGAACGAATTTCGAAATTCAATGGCTGAATGGCAAATTTTAAAACGGATTGAAGAGGCCGATAAAATGGAAGAGGTGATGGAGTTGGTTGGCAAGCAAGAGGGTCAAAAAACCATCAATGCTGCATTGCTCGTAAAAGCTGGTGTCTTGGAGGAAAACGGAGACCATTTGATCAAGCAAAAAATGGCTCGAAATGCCAGAACACGCTACTTGTTTTATGACAAATTTAGAGGAAAAAAAGTCAAAACCATCAAACAACACTGCACGGGCTCAGTCTTCATTGAATCGGAGAGTGAACGAGTAGCGAATAACGATTAACGAATAAAATGAGAGTCTATCATTAAAATCAATCATCAAAATGCCAAAATCCCCCCTCTTTCCAACGGAACATTACAGAAATCCCCCTTCAAACGGTGGGCCACAAACGGTTTTGCCTGATGGGACCCCTAAACCGCTTTCTCGGCCCACTCAAGGTGGCCGGCCACGGGTGGTGGAACAACCTGCTCAAGGTGAATCCAGACTCAAGAAGAAGGCTAAAAAGAAAGCCATTGGTTGGACCTTGGCGGCCATGGGACTGAGCAGTGCCAGCGTAGGATTGACCAGCTTAATCTTTTAAATCATTGAAAATTTATGTGTACAGACGCAAGAC
>JAUHXI010000146.1 GCA_030426875.1 bacterium | reverse complement strand
TATCCAGGGTTTCTACGAAAACAAATTTGGCCACCACATTGTTTTGAGTGAGAAACTGTTGAATTTGTTGGGTTAAATGTTGATGAGCAGCCCATTCTTCCGGCTGGTCTAAAAGTTGAATGGCGACGCCTGGTCGGCCTTGAGCCACATCCACAATCATATCCAATTGAGATGGATTCCCGTATTTTTTTTGGAGCACTTTTTTAAGCCTAACCTCCTCAACCAGTCCAAATTCCTGTTGTCGGACACGGGAGAGTATGGTCGGAAGCACTTTTTTAGGTCGAGACGCCGTCAGCAGAAAAAAAGTACCCTCTGGTGGCTCCTCCAGGGTTTTTAAAAATGCATTTTGAGCCTCAACTGGCATCCTTTCTAGATTATCAATCAAAACAACCCGACGCTTTCCTTGGGTGGATAAACTAACTTTTCGACTCAGCTCTCGTATGTGGTCGATTTTAATTGTTTCGCCTTGGTCAATTAAATGAATGAAATCTGGATGGAGGCCTGAATCAATCATCCTACAGTCGCGACATGTTTCGCAGCGCCCATTTGGACACAGTAAACGCTTAGAAAAATGCTTGGCCAGGGTAAATTTTCCGATGGCTTTTGGGCCGTAAAAAAAATAGGCATGGGATAAATTATTGGAGGAAAAGTCATTTTCGAGATGCTCCAACTGTTTTTGATGGCCGATGAGGTCCCACGAATCATTCATGCTAGATTTTTAAACAGGGCTATTATTGTAATGTTGAATGGAGTAAAATACCAGATTCTAAAATAAAATGTCACAGAGTATTTCAACCTTTTTCCTTCACCACCCTTCCCGGATTCCCTACCACCACCACATTGGCTGGAAACGATTTGGTAACCACAGCCCGGAAGCCAACCACGGATCGATCTCCGATTTGAACTCCTTTTAAGAGCACACATTGCCCTGCCAACCAGACTCCACTGCCAATTTGAATAGATTTACTGATAGGATTGCCATGTAGCACATGCTTGGAATCAGAGAACGTGTGGAAATCGGTGTCCATCAGAATTGCACTGCCAATCAGGCAACGTTCGCCAATTTGAATGGTGGAATATGAATGACACGTGATTCCATTTAAACGGGTTTTTTTACCGATTTGAATGGTGGCTTCTTTAGAGTAGAGGTGAAATGTATTGGGCTCTTCATGAGCCCACAAATTCACCCCGTCTTCTATCTTTAAGGTGCCAGAACCTGAAAGTTTGAAGCGATGGTTGACAATCACTCCCCTGCCAAATTGAACTCGGGAACCATAGCGTAGCTTATAAAATAAAATGAAGAGCTGACTAATGAAACGAGCGATTTTCTTTTTCATGAGTTAATTTTAGCACAACTTCCGCCGCAGACTATGATTTTTAACCTCTCTATTTTAAACCCATTTAGCCCACCTTCGGCGTCCAAAAAGGGAGAAAATCATGCTTAATCATTTAATTAGAACAATCATAGTTTGTGCTTGGAATTTAAAATTTAAAACAAACCATTGCACCCCAATCAAAAAAGCCTTAAAATGGGTGAGCTTCATTTCTTCATTGATTGACGAACATTAGATTAACGATTTTAATATTTGAGATTTGCCTATTCTGAAACTCACAATATAAAAAATCAAAAGTCTCAAATCCTTTGTTCTGCAATCATCAATCAAAAAAATGGGGCCCCGCAAAATGCGAGGTAGGGGGCGAGCGATAGTGAGGTGAGGAGGGTATTTTGTGGGGAGAGGCAGAAGTTTACGGAAGCTGGAGTAGGCATTGATGCGTAAGCTGCAGCACACTTCTGACGAGCCTGGATGGTGGAATCGGTAGACACGAGAGACTTAAAATCTCTTTCCTTCGGGAGTGAGGGTTCAAGTCCCTCTCCAGGCACCACTTATGAAATATTGAATTCTAAATTTTAAATTTTAATTTGAAAGCTTGAGCAACTACGCTGCTTATAGACGCAAGTGTTTAAAATTTAAAACTTAAAATTAAAAATTGCTTTAGGATGGATAAATTGTTTGAAAAAAAGGTTAAAACCTTCATGACTAAAGATGTGATTGCGGTGACGGAAGATGAGACGTTGAAAAATGTCTTTAAATTGATGGATAAACATGGTATCCTAGGCGTCCCTGTGGTCGGAAAGGAGGATGAGGTGGTTGGAATGATCACCGAATCAGACCTGATTGAGCACTTCACCACCTTCAATGTTCCCAAGGGTATCAGCATTCTAGGTAGCATTGTCTACATGAATGACATGGAGAAGTGGAATGAAAATCTAAAAGAACACTGTGCTGAAAAGGTGGAAGACATGATGTCCACGGGTGTGGTCACCATCATGGAAGATGATGACCTACAAACAGCGATTGATCAGATGGCCGAAAAAGGGTTTAGCAGGCTACCTGTGGTGAATGAAAAGGGTGAACTAACCGGTATCATCACTCGCACTGACCTAGTGCACCAGTTGGCCAAAGCTAAGTAATAGAAACGTTGAATATCACGCATTAAACATTAACTTTATAAAATGGAACAGATCACCATTCAAGTCAAGGAGGGGGAATATAAGTCTGCTAAAATCGTTCGAAGAGAGGGCATGATTCCCATGATTTGCTATGCCAATCAAGTTGAGCCTAGGCAATTCAGGGTTGACTATCAGAATTTTAGGCGCGCTTACCTTAAAGCGGGTAAAAGCTCGATTATTACCTTAGATGTTGAAGGAGGTGATGAGCAAGCTGTTTTAGTTCAAGCTGTTCAGTACGACCCAGTATCTGATGACATGATTCATGTGGACTTAATGGCTATCAAGAAAGGTCAAAAAATTACTACGGATGTGCCAATTGTCTTTGTGGGTGAATCTAAAGCGGTTAAGGAAGATGGTGGTACCTTCATGAGCAATAAAGACAAGATTCATATCGAATGTTTGCCTAAAGATTTGCTTCATGAAATCGAAGTGGACATCAGTTCATTGGTTGACTTCCACACTTCACTCACTGTGGGGGATATTAAAGTCCCTGACAACATCACTATTTTGGACGCTGAAGACATCAGTATTGCAACTGTTTCTGCACCACGTGAAGAAGAAGAGGAAGTGGTAGTAGCTCCAGTCGAAGGTGAGGGTGAAACTCCAACTGAAGGGGGTGAAACTCCAACTGAAGGTGAGAAGAAGGAAGGTGCCAGTGAATAATCATGACTCATGAAATTATCTGAATTTGACTATCAACTTCCAAAAGAATTCATTGCTCAAAAACCTCTAGAAAAAAGAGATCATTCTAAGCTGATGGTGTTGAATCGAAATGAACATTCGATTGAGCATCATCAGTTTTTTGAATTGCCAACAGTACTGGATTCGAATTCCATCCTGGTTTTCAATCAGTCCAAAGTGATTCCGGCCCGGCTCATGTTTGAAATAGACAAAAAAAAGTGTGAGATTTTACTAATCAAGCCCCTCGTCGAAAAAAAATGGGAATGTATGGTAAGGCCAGGGCCTAAATTTCAGCCTGGAGACCACCTTAATATTGATGGTGACTTGAGCGTTCGAGTGGAATCTATCACCCCTCATGGGCTTAGAGTCATTGAATTTGAAACTGAAAATTTAAATGATTATCTCAAAAAAAACGGTCACACTCCCCTACCCCCCTATGTGAAGGAGGCCATTGACGATCCTAAAAAATATCAAACCATTTATGCCAAAGAGGAAGGATCTGTGGCAGCTCCAACAGCTGGCTTCCATTTTACAAATGAGGTTTTTGAGAACCTGAAAGCCC
>JAUHXI010000145.1 GCA_030426875.1 bacterium | reverse complement strand
AGATGGTTGCGGAGAAGATGGAGGAGGCCTGGGCCAAGCTCATGCCGCTCAGCTACGAGACCTTCAATGAGAACGGTCGGGTAGCCCCCTAAAGGGCAACATTAACAATCAGAAAACTCTCTTGATTTTAACAGGAAAATATCCTTTGTTGATTAATTTGCACCTGAAATAAAGATTGATCCGAATATCGAAATGAGCATGGACATGGATGTGATGGGGGAAGATATTTACCTGGAATTGACCGCCTTTAATTTGGAAGTGGATGGCGTGAGCGAAATAGATTCAGACATGGAGGCCAAAGGTTTTATAGAGGGGTAAATTTTGGGAATTGAATTTTTTACTGATGTCTTTAAGAATCAGGCCGTTCGTTTAAAAATGGAGGAGCTCATGGAGATTGTCCATATAATGTCTGATGAAACATTCACTTTGGCTCACCCTGAAACTTTATATAACAACGAGTCACTTTTACAAGAAATTGCTGATGCTGAAATCTCTCTAGTCGCTCAAGAGCATGGTGTCGAAGAAATTGAAACGCATTCAGGGGGAATGGTGGACACCTATCACTACACCATTAAGTTGAATAGTGAAAATTTTGAATTCATTTTTGAAGAAATCCGAAAAGCCCTAAGGCCTGACATGGAAGATGAAATTGAAGCAGCGTTCGAGATTTATGAAGAGGATGAATTTAGCTTTAAAGAAATGCTTGAGGCTGCTGATGAACTACTTGATATTCAGGTTTGGATTGGTCAAAAAGACTATCATAATGAGGTCGAATTGTCTGGAGCGGCTGAATTTGAATTCACAGCCGTTATTGAAAGGGAGCCCATCAAATCTTTCAAACTCGAAGTACCAGAGGAATTTTTAGACTTTAGCACGCTCCATCAAGCAATAACAGAGTTGGGATTCTGATTGAAGGTTGATTTAAACCACCTCCATGCTATAATTTAACCACTTTAATCATTCACTCTATTCTCATGGAAAATTCACAAAACGAAGGTTGCAAATGTGGTAGCGGCGGTTGCTGTGGAGGTGGTGAAAAACCTAAAAGTGGCGAGGATAAATAGCCAATTCCAAACAACTCCTTGTTTGGAATGCGGAAGGGTGACCTAGATTCCGAGACAGATTTTCTGCTGTGTAAAACCTCTCGATGACTCGAGGCAAGAATGACATTTTGATAATCAGTCATTCATCTTTTTTTGCTAACGACTCCCCCCAGCGGGCAAACGCTCCAGCATCATCATGCGCGCCTTGCCCAACATGTTCTCTGAACGCTTGAAGGTATAAAAATGATCTGAATGTTCGGCTAAGATGGCCATTTGAAACGCATAACATTCCAAAAAAATGGCTCTGGGCTTGATGGGCGCCAGTTGATCCAAGAGCTTTTGGTACAATTCCACCCCGTTGTTTTTGGAATAGAGCGCTAAACCTGGTTCATATTGAGCTTCATCGTTGATTTGATAGTCCATGGGGACGTAGGGCAAATTGGCCGTCACCACCAGGCTGTTGGGGTCAAAAAGTTCGAGAGAAACCGATTCAAGTAAGTTGGAATGAATCAGCTTGATGTGAGACTCTAATTTATAATGCCGGATGTTTTGTCGCGCCACCGCTAAAGCCTTGTGAGAGATGTCGGTGGCCACGGCTGCCACGCCTTTTTGATTCATTAGAACTGCGATAGGAATGCAGCCTGAACCTGTGCCGACATCAAGCAGTGTGTCACCAGGCTTTAAATAGGAGATGACATTTTCAGTCAAAATTTCAGTGTCAGGTCGGGGTACCAACACATTTTTATTCACTTTGATTGACAGTCCAAAAAATTCTTTTTCACCTAAAATATAAGCGAGAGGAACGCGCGTCTTTCGCTTTTCAACGAGCTTTTTAAAGGCTCGCTGCTTAAAAAATGAGACCGGTTCATAGTCATGCGTAATCAAATAGGACTGATCTACTTTAAGCACATGACAGAGTAACAACTCAGAATCAAGCCGAGGGGACTCAAGTCCGATCAATTGTCGAACGGCCCAATAGATGGATTCTTTTATGGTCATGAACTCATTGTAGATGGAAAATGGATGGGCAACAAGGGGTCATGAGACCTTTTTTTGAAGGTGACAGTGGCCACTGTCACCTTCAAAAAAAGCCACAGACCCAAAATTTTGTCTGTACAGATATCAAAAAAGGAGCTTTGGGCTCCTTTTTTTGATTGAATACTGCTCTTAAAAGTATTTTAAAGCAAATTGAGGATGTCTAAAGTCCTCTGTCCGACTCGGCCTGCTTCAGGGTCGGAGGTGTTGGCGATGATCCCCTGGCTCAACTGAAAATTGGTGACGGCTTGGGCTGTCACTTCTCCATAATAACCCGTATTTGTTCCATCAGAGAGCAAACCCTGGGCCATCAAAAGCATTTGCAGTTCAATGACCTGATCATTACGGTCATAAAGCTGCATCTCATAAGTGAATCGCTTCTCTTGAGTACTATTTTTGTTCATTAATGAATCGGCAAAGACCAATCCTGAGTGTTCGTAT
Organism: bacterium; assembly: GCA_030426875.1. Classification (GTDB taxonomy): domain Bacteria; phylum Patescibacteriota; class Gracilibacteria; order UM-FILTER-43-11; family UM-FILTER-43-11; genus JAUHWS01. The sequence continues at coordinate 1,281 of JAUHXI010000145.1, read as the reverse complement.
TTCATTTCTGGAAGACTCAAACTTGATATCTGAGGAAGCGGCTCATTAGAAGGAATCCACATTTGTTCCACTCGTGGATACGCCGACAAACTCTCTATATGAGTTTCTAATTGCTCAAGCAAGGCCTGATGAGTTCGATAACCGTAATAACCGGCTCCTAAATCTTCAGATAAACTTAGCACCTGATGCTCTAATTGCAAGGCAAACACAGCTTCGGTAGTGGCATCATCATAGACCCCATTCACGTGGCCTTTAAAATAACCCAAATCACTCAGCATCAACTGAAGGTTTGAAACAGGTTCGCCTAAGGAATTTCCTCCGAGCCCAGGAGTTAGAGTGGCCGCTCGGGCTCTAAGGGCAAGAACCGCTTCGTTTTCTTTAGGAATTGACGGAAGTTCAGGCAGATCTTCTACCACAAACACCACATTTTCACTTCCAGGACTGATATTAAAAACTGGTCCTGTTGGTAGGGCAGGTAAAACTGGTTTAGCTGGCGTGTCTGTTCGTGAAGCACCCGTTGTATTTGCCACTAATTTATCGACATAACCACTCGATAGATTAGCATCAACACTGGAAAAATCTAAATCAGTACTGAGACCTGTGGAGTCATAGTAAATCTGACACTCAATGGTTCGAGATCCCCAGTTTAAGGCTCGATTTAAACCTTCTTCCCCGTGACCCATCCAAATGTCAATGCGGTCATAACTTTCCCCTCGCTCTCCAGCTTGGACAATGGCTCCTCCACGATCGTGTACGGCTCCCATACCTAGCCCTGGTAGGTAGATGTGGGTTCCAAATGAATAGGTGGATGGCGCAGCCAACATTCCAGGAAAAACAGGTGTGCCATCCGCGCCGGCAACACCTCGCCCATTCATGCGCATTTCAGCTTCATAATCCCCCATCACGTAGTAACTTTGATCGGGCAGGGGGGAGTAGTAGGCGGTGGTCCGGCAGGTATTGACCACTGGTTCAGAGGCAGCTTGTACCAAATTAACCGGTGTAACTGTCAAAATGTGGAGGGACATGGCCGTGATGGCAAAGGCTTTGAATGATGTTTTTTTCATGTGTGGTTTGAATGACTTTCTCGTCACAGCGGGGTTCGATATTCAAACGGGTTAGGGTTTGTTGATTTTTTTATAAATCTGATCATTATACAGGATTTTGAGGAAAAAGCAAGTGCCCTATATTGTGCCATAGGGTTGGATCGAATCACGGCTCACCCACTTTTTAGCTTGAATCAATTCCATAAAAAAATCTAAAATCATTCCAAACCCTATAAAT
>JAUHXI010000144.1 GCA_030426875.1 bacterium | reverse complement strand
TGTTGAAAAAGCAGACTTTGAAGCCCCAAATACGCTCGTTTGGACGGAAATTTCTAAACGATCAGGTCGACTTATTTCTAATAAAACCCCTTCAGGTGACATCATCACAGCCATGTTTGCTAGCTACGGTGTACCCACCGAATATGATGACTCCTATCAGTTGATTAAAATTGACTCTGTGTCAGAAAAACTAGCCACCGAATGGACGCCTGAAGAAGCCATTGTTGAAAAAGCATTCTACAAACCTCAAGCATTAGCCGAAAAATGGCAAGATGAGGTCACTAGATGGGCAGCAGCAAGCGGATTACTAGGCACTCCGCCCACTGAATATGATGATGTGCACACCGCTGAAACCATGAATCAGCCGCCACAAATCACAATTGTATCCCCTCAAACCCAAAGTACAGTCAGCCCACCTTCCATCAGTGTTGTGGCCGAGATTGAATCCGTCGCAGGTGTAGACCGAGTGGATTATTATTTTGACGGACAATTCATTACTAGTTTGACCAGTGCGCCATACAACACCACCATCTCCCTTTCAGGTTTGGCTGATGGAAGCACTCACACCATCATGGCTAAAATTTATGACCCACTTCTCCGTTCCAATCAGTCCTCAGTCACCGTTAAAATTGGCGAAGATGAAGTGCCACCCACCGTTTCATTCGCTTATCCAAAAAACAATGCGCAACTCATTTCGGGTGCCAGCGTGAATGTGAGCATTGATGCTTTTGATAGCAATGGGAGTTTAGGTACCATTAAATATTATTTGAACGGCTCTTTAAAAAAGACAGAAAACGGGCAAGCGACAGGATGGCAAATGACCGTTCCATCTCCTGGTAATCACGACCTATCCGTCCAAGTGACAGACCTTCAGGGCAATACAACGACAAGTGCGATCAGCTTTGAATCCACGGTCGAAGATGACGGCGGGGCCAGCTCAGGTATCACCTCACCAGGGGATTACAGCACCTTTGAGGAGAATAAAAACATTAATGTAGCTGGCTATGTCTCCGCTGCAGACCGACAAGGTATCTCAGCGGTAACCTTCATCGCCAAAAAATCTGGCCAAACAAGCCAAGAGATCGGCAGTGTTGCCGGGTCACCAGGCAGTGCTAACTATAGCATCACCTGGAATTCACCACCGGCTGGCACCTATGAAGTCTACATGAAAATCAGCATGACCAACGGCAACACCCGCTTCACCAGCAGAGTTCCAGTTGTAGTGGGTAACGCCGTGGCCGAAGATGTAGAGGTAGAAGACATTAAGGTTGAGGAAGAGCCGGATGAGGAGCCTGTTGAGGAGGAGGGAGATAATCCACCTGAAGAAGAATAGCCAATCACAAAAAAGCCCCTTCCACAGATAAAGTTTGTTTGAATGGACCTGGTTTCCCTATTTGGAAAACGGGTCTTTCTCATGGAAAATTACAAAAAAATCACCACTCAAAAAATAGTCACTCACCCTTCACCACTGACCTCTTATCACTTTTCAAACAAAGTTAAGATTAAAGCCTTTTATCACAAATGGGTATTACAACCTCCCCTGATACCACATCAGCAAGTCAGTTCCCCAAAAAATGGCTATATATGTTCCCAGTAATAAAAATGGCACAAACGGAATCTGGCTTTTTCGATTGAATTTACCAATGGCCAAACCAATAAGGCTGTAGATGGCACCCGTTAAATAACCCAAAAATAAGCCAATCAAAATCATCGGCCACCCCAAAAGAGCTCCCATCAAAGCCCCAATCCGAATGTCGCCACCCCCCAACCACCGCCCTCCAGAGCCAAAGTAGAGGGCGCCAAAGAATACCACAGGAATACTCATTCCAATCAACAAAGAGACCCATCCCATTTGACCTGTAATCAACATAAAGACAACAGCAAGCCCAATACTTGGCAAAGAAATTTCATCCGGCACCTCTGTGAATAAAAAATCATAAAACGTCAGCACCACAAATACAAAGCTGATGAAAAGGAAAAATACCAAATTCAAAATACTTTGCATGCCCACCAAATAAGTCGTCAAAAGAAAAAGCCCCCCCATGCTCAACTCCAAAAGTGGATAGCGTACAGAAATTGGGGCCTTACAAAAACGACACGTCGCCCAATTCACAATGTAGCTCACCACTGGAATCAAATCCAAAGCACCCAACATTTTTTCACAACGAGGGCATTTAGACCGCCCCGTCAAAATACCCTTCTCCTGGGTATGTAAACGATGAATCAGAACACTGGCAAAGCTGCCCAGTAATAAGCCTAAGATAGTGATGAACACATAAATCATTCAATTGTAGTTGAAAGCTAAAAACCTCTATACCTTCATAATATACTAACCCACTTTAAATTCAGAAACATTTTGTAGAGAATAAATTTTTTCCTTCACGCCAAAATTAATTCCAATAAAAAAACCTCCTTGTGGGAGGTTTTTTTATGATCAAACGAAAGGTAAATTACTCTGATGTGCTTTCTTCAGTCACTTCAGTTTCAGTACCAGTGTCAGCAGCGTCATCACCACCACAAGCAGTTAAGGTAGCAGTAGTCATGATTAGTAATGCAAAGAGGCCAAAAAATTTACGCATGTTTATATTAGTTAATTGATATTTATGAGAAGCTTACACGAATCCCATTCAATTTTCAAGTCCAACTACGTATAAAAAATAACAGGAATGATGAGAGGTTCTCGACGCAAACGCTTGCGAATGAAATTAGAAATATTGCGTCCCAATTCATGTTTTAAATCTTTAAGACCCATTTTTCGATTCTGTTGAACAGCGTTCTCATACGCCTTTTGAGCCATTTGTTTCACTTCATTGGCAATTTCTTCTGACTCCTTCAAGTAAAGAAAACCACGGGAGATGATATTAGGCTCAGCCACCAAACGCTTCGACTCGTCATAAGCATGAAACAGCACAACCAGCATCCCATCATTCGCCATGGTTTTACGGTCTTGAATCACTCGTGAGCCAATGTTTCCAAAGCCCAGACCATCCACCAAAATATCATTTCCCGGCACCTTTTCTTTGGATTTACGAATGCCTTGGGCACTCACCTCCAAAATATCTCCATTGTTCTTTAAAATCATCGGCATCATCCCTGGTTCCGCCACTGTTTTAATCATTTCGATGTGACCCATTCTCATGTAAAGTTCCCCGTGAATTGGCACATAAGCCTTAGGTTTAATCAGTCCATACATCAACTTCAACTCCTCTTGATGCGCATGACCTGACACATGAATGTCCATTTCATTCTTGGTGATCACCTTGGCGCCCTGAGCATATAAATTATTGATCACATTCACAATCGCCAGTTCATTCCCCGGAATCGGCGTGGCTGAAATCACCACCGTATCCCCCTCCCTAATTTTGACCTGAGAATGCTCACCAATCGACATCCGAGTCAAAGCACTCAGTGTTTCACCTTGAGCACCCGTCGTTAAAATAAGCACTTGATTGGGTGGCATGGAATTAGCCTGGGGCGTGATCTTTTTAACAGTTCCTTTAGGATAAGTTGCATAACCCAGTTCTTCAGTCAGCTTCACATTTTGCACCATCGAACGACCGGATAAGAATACCTTTCGTTTATTTTTAGCAGCAAAGCCTACAATTTGATTGATTCTACCAATCAGTGAGGCAAAAGAAGCAATAATGATGCGGCCTTTCGTTTTTTCAATGATGCTCTCCAGAGTTTTTGCCACCTCCGCCTCGGACTTACAAAAGCCAGGCTTCAATGCATTCGTACTATCAATCATGAGCACATCTATTCCACGACGCCCAATCTCAGCAATACGTTGAAAATCAGAGGGTTTATCAA
>JAUHXI010000143.1 GCA_030426875.1 bacterium | reverse complement strand
AGAGGCAATGAAATTCCTGAAGCAGAAGCGGCCCTTGAATATGCTGAAAAATGGAAAGTAGCCTTTAAAAAAGCACTCAATTTTGAGCCCAGCAGCCCAAAAGCGGCTGAATTCGACCGATATTTTGCCTCCAACATGCGCGAAAGAGCTCTGGGTGCCTTGATCATTGACATTGATAGTGATTTGAAAGGAGGTAAAATGGAAGAGGGAGAAGCCAATCAATTAAAAGCCATGTTTAGCGGGATTTACAACTATTACAGAAAATCTTGACGCAGAAGATTTTTCATTTGAATAAACTCTGAATGAAATCCTGATGCCATTCTAAATTTCATAAAATATCTGCTGACCTCCCGGAAAATTAAGGGGTTTGGGGAGAAGCGAGCGGGTAAAATGATGATAAAAGGAAAGAAGATGAGTCCGCGTCGTGTTCTCCCCAGCCGTTTTTGCTTCGTTTTTGCGGCCAAAAATGAAGAAAAGGAAAAATAAACAAAAAAAGAGGTGAGAAGAAGGGGTGAAGTTTCTATGTGGAAATTAAGGCAGGAATTGAACTAAGGTGGAATAAAAATCAAATGAAAAATCTTCTGGCCCAAAAATCTCACACAACAGTGCAATAGAATTCATGGCCAAAACAATCGAATTCTGCTAAAATCAGAGCTGTCTTAACTCAAAACCCAAGACCATGCCTCGACTCTGCAACACCCTCAGCAAAAGCGACTGCCTAGAGCTTTTAAAAAAAGAGAATTTCGAACGCAAAACCGTTTCGTTTTATCGTTACGTCAAAATTGAAAACCTTCAAGAACTACGCGATCAACTGTATCTTGAATGGGATGAATTGGGTGTTTTGGGTCGCACTTATCTGGCTAGCGAAGGCATCAACGCCCAAATTTCAGTGCCCGAACCCCAATGGGAAGCCTTTGTCGAAAAACTCTACGCCAGGCATGAATTTAAGGACGTTCCTTTTAAGATTGGATTGGAACAAAAGGAGTCGTTTTGGAAGTTGATTGTGCGATTGAAAAAACAAATCGTTGCCGATGGACTGAATGAAAATGAGTATGACTGGAGTGATATTGGAACGCATTTGGATGCTGAGAATTTTAACAAAGGGATTGAGGATGGAGCTGTAGTCGTGGACATGCGCAATGCTTACGAAAGCCGTATTGGTCATTTTGAAAGCGCCATTTGCCCCGATGTGGACACCTTTGAAGAAGAACTCCCCTTAGTGAAAGAAATGTTGGAAGACAAGAAAGATCAGAAGATTTTACTTTACTGCACTGGCGGCATCCGCTGCGAAAAAGCCAGCGCCTACCTAAAATCAAATGGCTTTAAAGACGTCAATCAGTTACATGGTGGCATCATTCAGTATGCCCATGAGGTGAATCAAAAAGGACTCCCCAATCGTTTTAAAGGCTCAAACTATGTTTTTGATGAGAGAATCAGCGAGCGAGTGAGCGACGAAGTGCTTTCTGAATGCGATCAGTGTGAAGAAAAATGCGACAACTTCACCAACTGTAAAAATGTCATGTGTAATTTACTTTTCATTCAATGTGAAAACTGTAAACCACAAATGGAGAATTGTTGTACGGTCGAATGCCAACGCATCATTCACCTGTCTGAGGAGGAGCAAAAAACCTTACGAAAGCGTCAAAAATCATCCACTCCTAAACTATACCGCAAACGGGTACGCCCGCAATTGAAGGGAAAAGGGAAAGTGGAGCCAGTTTTTGAGTTGGAATAAAGAAGAACTTGCAAAGCCACCAAAAACCTGTAGAATGCTCAGGCATCTTTGGTCAGTAGATTTTGAAACTGGCCCGCATTTAGTCCATAAAGATATACCATCATGGCCAAAAAGAAAGTAGAGGCTCGCGTACTGGAGCCCATGGATAAAAAGTACGAACTCGTACTCATCCTACAACCCGAACTCCTCGCCTCTGCGCTGGAGAAAAAGCTCAAAGAATTTGAAGCTTATTTAGTTGAAAATGGAGGAATTATCGATCTAAAAGACGTGTGGGGCAAGCAAGATCTCGCCTACCGCATCGGTAAACACGACGCTGGACTTTACGTAGTCTACAACTTGACCCTACCCACCACCTTCAATCAAGAGCTCGATGAACACATGCGCATCGACAAAGACATCATCCGTTCGTTGATGGTAAGCCTTAAAGAGGGTTATGAATATCAAAAATTTGAAGAAGAAGTACTTCCAGCCATGAAAGAAGAACCAAGCAATTCTAGAAATTCAAGCCGAAACAACAGCCACAAAGCTGATGACGGCGGTAAAAAAGCTGAAGTCAAAGACAAGGGTAAAAAAGCTGACGCTGCCTCACTTGACGAAAAATTAGGGGACATCCTTAAAGGCGGCGATGTAAAGGTTTAACCTATCCAATAGGTGATCTTCAATTTTAATTTTCAACTTTCAATCAACAATGAGTAAAAAAGTAATCTTCTCCACCAATCAAAAGCATGCTCCCGGTAAACGTCGCTGCACCTTTTGTACCAATCAAATGAAGGATATCGATTATAAAGACATCGGAACCTTAAAACAGTTCATGAATGGTTTTCAGAAGATCAAGAACCGCTATTATTCTGGAGTCTGCCTTCGTCATCAAAAAATGTTGGCCACTGGAATCAAACGAGCCAGACATTTAGCATTGGTTCCGTTTACGAACTAATTTTGATTTAATTTTAAATATCAAATATTAAATGTTAAATATTAATTTTTTGAAATAGGAAGTTCAGCATTTAATATTCAAAATTCAACATTTAACATTTTAAACGATGTCCGGTCATAGTAAATGGCACTCCATTAAGCATAAAAAAGGCATTGCTGACGCCAAGCGCGGAAAGATTTTTACGCGGCATGCCAATCTGATCACCATTGCCGCTCGGAGCGGAGGAGATCCAGAGATGAATCCAGGACTACGATTAGCCATCGACAATGCTAAAAAGGCAAATGTACCCAATGCCAATATCGACAAGGCCATCAAAAAAGGGACCGGCGAATTAAAGGGGGAGGCAGAAATCATGGAAGTGACCTATGAAGGTTACGGACCAGCAGGAACAGCAGTCATTGTGGATTGTTTGACAGACAATAAAAACCGCAGCCTCACCAATGTGAGAACCATTTTTGGCAAACGTGGGGGGAATTTAGGGAATTCCGGTTCGGTAGCCTGGATGTTTGACCGAAAAGGAAGCATCGCCCTAAAAACAGAAGGAGTGGATTTAGATGAGGCTGAGCTGGCCGCCATTGATGCGGGAGCAAGTGGTGTGGAGCGAGAAGATGACGCCTTACAAATTCTGACCGAGCCCACTGAATTGAGCGCAGTGGTTGAAAAATTGAAAGCAGCAGGATTTGAAGTGGAAGAAGCGGAGCTACAAATGATCCCCAATCAGACCGTGACAATTGAAAATGAAGGCGACGCCAAAAAAATCATGGAATTCATGGAAGCTCTGGATGATGATCCAGATGTGAGTGACATATCGAGCAATTTCGACATTTCGGATGAATTGATGGAAAAGGTCTCTAGCTAGTTGACAAAGCGATTATAAAGCCAGGCCAAAATAAAGCCCCCAAGAAAGCCATCAGCAAAGGCCCATGGTAGAGCAATTAGAGCACCTAACCAACTGGCCTCTACACCAAGGAAGATGGTTTCTAGAAGTTCAACCACAGAGGTGCCGTAACCTGTATAGGTCGCCAGAATAACCAGTAAAAAAGCGATTCCAGCCCATAAAATTCCGAGTGCTAAACCAAAAGCTGAGGGATTGATGCGATTCATATTTGTTTTGATTAGTGGTTAATGTTTTGATTTTAACACATCCCCTTAGGCATGATAAAATCATAATATGAAACACTTCCAAATGAGTAAAAAGGATATCATTCAGCAATACCAAA
>JAUHXI010000004.1 GCA_030426875.1 bacterium | reverse complement strand
TTCGCCGGTGTCCACGCATTCATCCACCACATGAATTGTCATGCCGGTTTCGGTGTCGCCAGAATCAAGGACGGAGTGGTGAATTTTATCGCCAAATAAACCGTTGTGTTTGGGCAGGAGGCTGGGGTGTATGTTCAGGATGCGGTCCTGGTACCCTTCTACAACTTTGGAGGAAAGGATGCGTCCGAATCCACCTAGGACGGCTAGGTCGACTTGGAAGAAGTCGAGGGTGTCGCGGATGGATTGTTGGAAGGGTTCTTTTTCGAGGAGCTTGGGGTCGTAAAAGTAGACTTTGATTTTATGGTCTCGGGCGATTTTGGCGGCCCCGCACAGGGCTTTATCGGTGATGAGGCAGCAGATTTCGACGTCGCTCAATTGGCCGCGGGCTTGGGCGTCGAGAAAGGATTGGAGGTTGGTGCCGCCGGAGGAGGAGAGGAATCCGATTTTATGCATGATCTAGCGATTAAAAAGGTTTGAAATATGCCTGGAGGAATGCAAAACAGCTACAACATCAATTGTATCATCGTTGTTGATTTTATAAAATAAGCGGTAGCGAGAAAAATCTAATACTGAACGGTGACGAATATTCTTATAAAAATATAGGGCTGGATAAGCTCTTGGCATTTGAGCGATCGATCTAGCCGTTCGTTGAACAGACGGATAAAAATGTTCAGCAGCATCTAGATTATCCTCAGCGATATAGTCAATAATCTCTATGATGTCTTGCTGAGCCTGGGGACGAATGATAAAGTGAACCGATTTCATTTCTTTCGATTTTTAGCTCTTCTTAAACCTTCAGCAGTCAAGCGCTTGCCAAGTGCATCATCCATAGGAACAGAGGGGCCACTGGCAAGAGAGGAGTCAATTTTATTTTTTATCCATTGTTCTTCATTCCGAACAATCTGGGCTTGAACGGCAGCCTCAATCGCCTCAAGTTCATTTTTATAATGCCCTTGCTCCATCAATTCGCGAAGTTGGTCTTGAAGGGTTTTGGGCAGTGATGAGAGGAGTGCTGGTGTCATGAGTGGGTTTGGTTTTATTGCTTAAAAATTAGCATGGAGTGGTGGGGTTGTCCATGGGTCGCAATGAGGATAGAATCTGGTTTTGAGGAGTTTTTAAAGTAGGAGTTGGCTAAAGATCAATGTATCCATCTTCATCAGGCCTTAGAGATGAGTCGTCAGAAATCTCACCTGAAAGCGATTTAAGATCATTAAAGGTTAAACCAAGTAACTTCGCAACTTTTGGCATTTGATGAAGGTACACATCTCTTTGATTGCCCTTTTTATCAAGTACAATAGCCATGTTGCTCCTTTCCCCTTTTAATATAGGATGAATATGCTGAATCACACCATTACCACTTTTTCCATCAATATCCGTAAAGGCAACAAACCCTTCAATTTTACGCTCTATTAATGAGAGAAAGTCTCTTAATTTACCGGACCTTATATTAGTAGGCATTGGAGGAGTATCTTCCTCTGTTGTTTCTAATCCTTCATTTCTGGCCCCAAGGTTGGAATTAAATTCATCATAAGAAGGTAGTGTGGGCGCTAGATAATCGTGACTTAAAGGTAATTCAGGGGTAATACTTCCATGGCCTTCTTCTGATAAACTACCAACAAGCGCATCAAAGTCATCAAAGTCATCAAGGGTAGAAGAATCAGGAATATATGAAGAATCAGCTAATGGAGGAGTGGTAAAAGTTTCGCCAGTAGCATCCAGCTCAGGCAAGGTTTCAAGCTCGTCAGCAGGATCTTCAACACCTTCTGGAATTGGATCAGTTGGAGACGTCACAGATGGAGGAGAATTACCAATAACTGGAGTACTCAAGACTTCGGCAGGAATTTGAGTTGAAATTGTAAGCTCTGTATCATAAATTCCATCATTGCCTTTAGGCTCAAAACCTATAAAAATTTCTCTCAAATAATAATTTAAATCAACAATCTCTTTAACCAGACAAGTGACCGTATCAGGCCCATTATCACTGGTAGCAATTAACAATTCTCTGTCTAGAAAATCAATAAAATCTGTAGACTCAACAGGGACAATTCCAATGACCCTTCCATCAATCTCCTGATTAATAATTTCCACCTCAGCTTTACCCATCTCATCAGTACTATTCATTTGATATTTAATACCACGGGTAAAATTGACTATTTGATGTAAAAGGGTGTGGTTCAGGACTTTTGTAACTGAAGCGTTGTCAAAACACTCCAAAAGTCTAATCGTAGAAAGGTCAACATAGACACCTTTTTCTTCAGATTTATAACCTATTCCATCATGTACCTTAAAAGCAATAAGCGCTTTATTGTCTTCAATGGCAAGCACCTCGCCGACAGTGGCAACCTTTTTACCGTCTATAATTCGATTGAATTCAACTGGTTTGCCCATAAATTTCTGCTCATTGTCAGAAATTTCCTCCGGGCTAATATAAGAAGCTAATTTACTATCAATAAAAACCACCCTTCTTTCAATGGCATCATCAACAAGGGAATAAACATTAACACCAATGCGTAGATTTCCTTCTTTATCTTTAAAATTAGAAACAATTAGACCCGTTAATAACTTACCCATATATGAAAAAACTGCCATCCCATCTTTTGGAAACTCCTCTGAGTTAACGAATGAATCTTCGTCGCTATCACCTTCTAAACTAGATCTACCAGCCCCACCAACAAAAGCACGAGATTGCAAATATTTAGCTTCAATCTCAAATTCTTCAAGGGTACCCCCCTTTTTACCAGGGTAGTGCTTACGACATATAACACGAGCAAAAGCCTTAGGGGTTTCATCCACTCCATCTGGTCGAAGGTATACCTCTTGAATTTCACCATAATACATGGCTATAAGCCTCCTTTTTTTACCTTCCTCATCATATAAGTTCTGATCAGCCAATTCATCCTCCATAAACCCAACCTTGGCAAGATTATTGATATGAGCATCGCTAATATTTGCAAATATTTCAGGATTGCATTCTTTTAAATTCCCAAGAGTCACTATAGCACATTGACCTTCTTCATTGGCCACAAGTGCATAATTCAGTCTTAACTCCTTAACACTACAAACAAAAATTTGTCCATCCTCAAAAGGAGAGCAATTTAACTTTCTATCAATCAATTGACTTATGTACTGAACGGGCTCAAGTGCGGGAGGGGTAGCGACTATTTCTAAGGTAATCCTAGTATTGCGACGTTGATCAGCAATTTGAATTTCACTTCCCGATGGCAAATTATCAATAGCTTCAGCACCAGCCATAGTATTTTTTATTAAAGGGTCAACACCCTCTTTATATTAAATTTTCATTAAAAAGTCAAGCGGAAATTTTAAAATATGGCTTTGTCATACTTTTTTGAACAAAAATATTCAAAAAAATACCAGGATAAACAACCATCTAAAAGTCACTATTTTAAGCCAATAAAGTCTGAAAATTAGCACTCCAACATTGCCCCTTACACATTCACCTCAAACACCTCCTTCTCCGTCACAATATAAAGCCGATTCTCATCCAACGACACATAAAACCCCTGAATATTGCCAATGTTCTCAAAATAAAACTGCTCCTTATACATCCCCTGACCCTCCACATCCGACTCCTTCTGAATCACAACAATACGATTCTCCACCGGATCCAACACATACAAATTCTCATGCTCCGGCAAGGTAAAAATCTGCGTCGCATCACTCAAATCCGTCGCCAAATCCTTAATGATGTAATCCTGCCGCTCCCCCTTCAACATCCTCACAATCCCCCCATCCTCATTCAACACATAAATACTCCCATCAATCGCCAACGAAACCGCCCCCGACAAATCCACATTCACATTATAATCCGTCGCCTCCGAAAACTTAGACCTCAAATGCGTGTACTTATAAATCTGATCATCCTCCGGACTCAAAAGGTATAAAAATTTACCATATGAAGCAATGTCCACCCCATTCTTCCACGTCTCATCATCCGTCCCCATCACATTGAACTCATCCTCATAATACTCAATGATCTTGTTAGACTCCGTCAAAAAAACAACCGCATTCTGATCGAACATAGTCGTCGCTTCAACCACCGACTCCAACTCATTGATCACCTTAGGGCTCGAAACCTCATCAGGCACAATTGCATAAAGCGCATTATACTCATAAGCAAACAAAATACCATCCAAACCAGTAATCCCCAAGCCCTCCACATTCTCTCGCTCAGTGCTCAAATCCGCATAAGGCGTCAGATCTGTCAGCCGCTTAGTGTTGTTGATGTTGTCACGCGCCGCGCCAATGTCTTCAAGAACAATCAACATCTCCTCTCTAAACTGCTCCGCCTCCAAAATCTCCTGCGCTTCACCTTCAGCCCGATTTAAAATATTATTAGCCGTCTCCTTATCCCCCGAATACCCGGTGGTACGAGCCGTATTGATGTCATCCTGAATCTGAGTGATACGCGCCCGATACTCCTCTCGCTCCTGATTGTCACTACGAACACTCACCAAAAAAATCATACTAATGATCAAGATGGTGATCAAGATGCCAATGCCAAACAGAAGATTATTGCTTCTAGATGAAGAGGTTTGCTTCTTTGCTTTACCTCCAAGTTTACTGGATATATTTTCCCATCCTAAGCTGAAAAGCTGACGCAAAAGGCCTGGCTCATCACCTGAATTTTGAGTGGCACCACCTGAACGACGCGTTGGCTTAGTGTTGATGCACGCCACACCAATGCTGGTTTCATTGTCCCCCAAAATCAACTCACGAATGGAATCGATGGCCTCAACCACACCTTCTTTGCACATCTGGACCAGCTGGGTGTGAGTGGCCAGGCGCAACAAACGAGAGGTGGCAAAAAGAATTTTATCCTCAGGCAACAAATCACCACTAGCAATGTTCACAAAAAGATCTGGAGACTTGCTCGACAACCCCTCACTCACATGGGTGAGCTTACCCTTACGCACCAAATAAGCCTCAGCATCTCCCGCTTGAGTCAAATGCATTTGAGTGCCAGAAAAAACAGCAATCACCCCACTCACCTCACCAACTGAACCCGCCCCTCGTTTTTCTTTCAGGTTTTTAAACGTTAGATTGATCTCTTTTAAGGCATTTTCAAAACGATCATAGGTGTCTAGTTCCAGATTGTCGAAAAAAACTTCATCCAAGGTATCCACAATGCCCTGCACGGTTGACCGTCCATATTTAGTCTCCCCTTCAACCTTAAAAGCCACCCACAATTGATCTTGAGTGCGAGGGCTTTTCAGATTTTTAACCAGAACGAAGTGGCTCGAATCACGAGCGACCGAAAAGGTATCAGCAAGAATTTTAAATGACATGGGGTTCTTTTTATTTGAGTTTTTTGCAGTGTTTTTAATTTAACATTAATTTTGGTTTTATTCAAAAATTTGAGTGAGACTTTTTTAGAGCTAAAATCTAAACCAGTAAACTCTCCCATAAATAAATTTTGTAAAAAAATACAAAATCACTCCAAACCCTATAAATAACTGCTAATTTCCAGGAAGCTTAGGAGCGATAGGGGGGTGGGGTTTTACAGGGGAACGGGGTGTGTGAGTGGGTTAAGATAAAAAAGTTTAAGTGGAAAATTTCTTAATCCACAAATCTCTTAACCACCATTCACAATTTTTCCAAATTGAATTTCAACCCTCCATCATGTACAATCTAGATGTAAAAACTAAACAATCAAAATCATGCAAATCAAAATTCACACTCAAAACGTTGAACTATCCCAAGAGCGAGAGGCGTATTTTATGGAAAAATTTGAGAGAATCACCCAGTGGACCAGCCGACTCTCCGACGATTCCAGTGAAATCAAAGCAGACCTCATCCATCAAGCCTCCAAAAAACCAGAAGACGCCTACGAATGCCACCTGACCCTCTTCATACCCAACGAAACCCTACGCGCCGAAGCCCACGCCGCCTCGCTAGAAAATGCCGTGGACAACGTGATTGAAAAAATAAAAGGCCCCATCGAACGCTACAAAGACAAAACCCATCATATCTCTGAGCGACACTAATTGGGAAAATCCACCTTTTTCATATCATGAAGAAAGCCCATTCAACATTATTAAAACGCTTCCTTCAGTGGCTTTTGTGGATGTCCCCCTTCTTTTTTCCACTCTACCTGCTGCGTTTTCAAGTAGCGGGCATTCCATTTACAGTGCTGGAAGTCTTCACTTACCTCCTTTTTGGCGCTTTTGTGTTAGCCTTGATTTTAAAACAAATCAAATGGCGAGAGAGTAAAATACTATATGCTGGCTATATTTTTGGCGGACTTCTAGTGGTGGGAGCGTTTCTTTCCGCCTTTTTTTCTGAAACCGATTTTATCACCTTATCGCGAGAGCTCTTGAACACCCAACGCGTGAGTCTGGGCTTGTGGAAAGGGTGGGTGTTTGCTCCCTTTTTATACTTCTTAGTCCTCACCCAACGGATCAACGCATCGAAATCCTTGAGACTCATTTTCCTAAACTTCATTTATTCAGCGGCTATCATCTCCCTCATTGCCTATGGACTGGGCATATTTGCCGAAGGCTTCACCGACGACCTTAGGCTTGCCGGCCTATTTGAATCAGCCAACTACTTAGCCCTTTACCTAGGCCCCGCCTTGCTATTGAGTGGTTATTTTCTATTCCAAAAAAAAGAACTGACAGGATCTCATCGCTGGCTCAACCTCTTCTCATTTGCAATAGTGCTCCATGCCCTGGTCATGACGCAATCCTATGGTGCTATTTTAAGCCTTTTTGGAGCAATAGGATTTTACGTCTTAGGGCTGATTGTAGGCCATCGAAAGAAAATGAAAACGCTCATCTGGGGTATAGTCTCCCTAGGGTGCGTGTTCGTGATTTTGATCATCTCACAATGGAATTCTCCCAAGTTTCAACAATTTTTAGACTGGGAAAGCCGCTCCAGTAGCTCGGTTAGGATTGAGCTCTACCAGGTGTCCTCACACATGATTGCCGAAAGGCCTGTGCTAGGCGTCGGGCCCGGCTTGTTTGAGTATTACTACCAATTCAAAGCTCCCACAGTGCTAGATTGGGCACCTTTAGAATGGAATATGCCACACCCTCACAATATCTTCTTGGGCTTCTGGTTGAGCGCTGGAATCATGGGCCTCTTCGCTTTATTTGGCTTCATTGTTTTGGCTCATCAAAAATTCACCTACCCTTTGCTCGCTTTTTGGGGGATTTTGATCCACGGCCTGTTTGACATGCCCTTTTGGAAAAATGATTTAGCGATGATCTTCTTTTTAATCATCGGAGGCATTGTGATCCTCTTAAATCTTGAAAAAAAACCTAACTCCTGAGCAAAAATGCAACTTTTTCCCCTCAAAACCCAACGCGTCAAACCCGATGATGATTTAATGATGATCATTCAACAAGCCTTAAAAGACAACCAGCAAACCATTCAATTGGGGGACATTGTGGTGATGGCCTCCAAAGTCATGGCCTATTCGCAGGGGCTTTTGAAGAAGATCGATTCACCAGAGGCCTTTAAAGACCTTATTCGGCACGAGGCAGATGAGGTGTTAGACGAGGGCGACATGGTCCTGACCATGAAAAACAAAATCATGATCCCCAACGCAGGCATCGACAACAGCAACACACCAGACAATCAAGTGGTCCTCTGGCCAAAAAAACCTTTTGAGGGAGCCTTTGAACTCCGAAAAAAATTGATGACCCATTTCAACCTCTCTGAATTGGGCGTGCTGATCACAGACTCTCATTGCCAGCCCCTAAGACAGGGGACCAGTGGTATTGCCATCGGTTGGGCCGGTTTTGAAGGGGTGAAAGATGAGCGAGGTGCAGCTGATTTGTTCGGACGCAAAATGGCCTACACCAAAATTGCCGTGGCAGACGATCTGGCCTGCGCAGCCAACGTGCTGATGGGCGAAACCGATGCTTCCATTCCACTGGTTTTGATTCGGGGCTTTGCAGCGAATTTTACAGATAAAAAATTCAGCGGAGACGACTATTTCATTGCACCGAGTGAGTGTTTGTATCGGCCGCTTTATAGAAGGGCTTTGTTGTAATTCTTCTAGTCTGGCAATTCGGCCAAGAAATTGCCTAAGCTTATCTGGGATCACCTTTTTTTAGTTTGAAACCTTCTTCACTTCAACCTCAACTCCCACTGTAATGCCCTAATTCTTCATTTCACCTCTTTTTTTGTTTTTTTCTTTTCTTCATTTTTGACCGCAAAAACGAAGCAAAAACGGCTGGGGAGAACACGAGGTGAGGTGGAATCATCTTTATTTCCTTTATTCATTGTTTTACCCGCTCGTTTCTCCCCAGGCCCCTAGCCTTACCAGGAAATCAACACTTATTTATAGGGTTTGGAATGATTTTAGATTTTTTTATGGGATTTGTTCAAACTAGAAATCTACTGATCCTTCCAAATTTTGCCCCTTGGCATTTTAACCACATTACTTTAAATTAAGAATCGAAACTTAAATAACATTTTATCAATCTCTAGGGTGGCGCGAAATTCGCCAATCGGACGTAAGGAGTTCCCCTTAGAACTCTAAAGCCGTCGACCCGCTCAGCATTCTGGTGCTCAGGGGGATGACCATGTGAAACTCATGGGCCGACCGTATAGTCGGGACTGTGCTCTCAAAGTGCAGTGTTGTCTCTAGGCAACAAAAAAGAGAACCTCATGAAAAAATCACTTTATTACGGCTCTTTAGCCGTCGCTGCTGCAGCCGTGCTGTGGAGCCTGGATGTATTATTGCGTGCTCAATTGTTTGAGCTGCCCCCTTCAGTGGTCGTTTTTTGGGAGCATCTATTTGGTTTAGCAGTCCTCATTCCCGTTCTGTTGATCGGCTTTAAATTCAGCTTCAAACCCTTTGCCAATCTCACAAAAAAACAATGGGTGGCCATCATTGTGGTCTCCCTACTTTCTGGTGCAGGAGGAACCGTTTTGTACACAGCTGCCTTAGTTCAAACTCAGTTTGCCCCTTTTTCAATTGTGGTTTTGATGCAGCAACTTCAACCCCTATTTGCCATTGCGGCTGCTGCCATCATTCTAAAAGAAACCTTAGGAAAACGCTTTTGGCTACTGACCGTCCTGGCTTTGGGCTGTGCTTATATGATTTGGTTTCCAGATTTAGCCCCCAATTTCAACACTGGCGAAGGAACAGTGATCGGCGCCATCTTGGCTCTGGGCGCCGCAGCTGCATGGGGAATTTCGACAGCGCTCTCTAAATACACATTAAAAGGAGTTTCCACCCTTCATGTGACCGCCGCTCGGTTTTTTTGGACCCCCATTTTTGCCTTTATCATAGGTATTGCAATGGGGGATCTTCATTCTTTTACCGCCGTCACCCCTGGCATGTGGAAGTACATTGTGGCCATCACTTTTTCAACGGGAATGGTGGCTCTAGCGCTTTATTATTACGGGTTGAAACGAATCCCAGCGTCCCGTTCGACTTTGATTGAGTTGATGTGGCCCATCTCTGCCCTGGTCATCAATTATTTTTCGGACGTAAAACTCTCTTACACCCAATGGATTGCTGCCATTTTTTTACTAGTGATCATGTGGTTTGTGGTGAAGAATGAGCAAGTGGCCACAACTCATGCTAGGCATACTTCTAGCTCCTGAATACTATCACTAGATTTAGGAGTTGTTAGCTATTAGCTGTGAGTGGTTAGATTTTTATTTTTAGTGGAGCTAAAAAGTGGTGGTTTTTCTAAAAGCTAACAGCTATCAGTTAATAGCTAGAAAAAAGTTGTGAGAGTTAGAGATTTGTCTTAGGCGTGCCTAAAAATGGGTTAGTAATCCACCGTCCCATCTGCTGCTTTTTTATTGAGCATCTCTTCAGGATTGGTCGTGATGATTTTATCTTCGTCATACGAGGCGATGATTTGAATCGCCACATGTTTCAATCCCGCAAAAAAGAGACCCTGCCCCACATTTGCATTCAATAGCAAGTATTTTTCCCCTTCCGTCAGGTTAAAAACCTCCGTCAATTTATCAATCGCACTCGTGGACTGTTTGAGTAGAAGCTGCATCGATGAGTTCGTGATGATCGGTTTTCCATAACTTGATTCCACAAAATCCTCCACGTCCTGCGTGATGGTTGTGATTCCCAAATAATACTTTCGAGCCCGCTTGACCAAACCATACAAAAAACGAGCACTGTCTTCGTATTGCATCAGCGACCATGCCTCATCAATGATCAACATGCGTTTTTTCATTGTCGATCGAACGGTATTCCAAATGTAATTCAAAATAATATACATGGCGATGGGCCTGAGCACATCCTCCAAATCTCGGATGCAAAAAACCATCAAATTACTCTTATTCATGTCCACATTGGTGGGCCGGTTGAAGAGTCCCGAAAAGGTTCCAACTGTGTATTTTTGAAGCCTTTGAGCCAAATTTTCACCCCCTCTCATGTTGGCCAAAATGTCATAGAGGTCTTCCATAGTTGGCGGTTCCAACTCAGATGGATTGGCTGTGTCCATCGTTATGCCTTTAAGTGCATAGGTATCCAGCAAAGCTTTGTCCATCAAGCCCTCTTCTTCTGGGGAGAGTTTACCTAGCATTAAATTCAAAAGCCCATGTAGGGTGATGATGTTGGAGCGCAATAGTTCACCAGAGCTCTCGTCAGCGTCGCTAATGGGTGAAGGTAGATCGAATGGGTTGATGCGCTGCTCTGAGCTCAGAGACACCCTCAAATAAGTCCCTCCCACGGTCTTGGACAACTCTTCATACTCGTTCTCCGGATCAATGATGATGACATCTGTTCCCATCATGAGTGAACGTAAAATTTCTAACTTAACAGCATAAGATTTACCCGCACCCGATTTAGCAAAGACAACCGAATTGGCATTTTCTAAATTGAAGCGGTCAAAAATAATCAAACTGTCATTGTGACGATTGACTCCATACAAAATCCCTTCGCTACTGGTCATGTCTGAAGAACTGAAGGGGAAGGTCGTCGACAAAGGATTCGTATTCATGTTGTGACTGATTTCCAATTCATCGCTTGCCAAGGGTAGGCATGAATTGAAACCGTGTTCCATTTGTAAATCTGCAGGTTTGGTTAACACTAATCTACCCCCCAAAGCCGTTTCTAAGCGGGTTTGAATTTTTTTGATCTTATCCTCTTCCTCAGCATAAATGGTAAAATACAAACCAAATTGAAAGAAACGTTCTTGTCCGCGTTGTAAATTACGTCGCAACTCTTCCGCATCCTGAAGCGCTGTTTCTAAGGCTGGGTCTGACACCATGCCTTTTTCTTGCTCAATGCGAATGCTAGACTGAATCTGAGCCACTTTATTCTTCAAAAATTTCATCATCTTTTCACTCTTGCTTGGATAGATGAACATCGAAACATCCATGCTCACATCAAAATTAATGACAGGTGAAAGCCAATTGACCTCGGTGTAGCGTGGGTAGGCGTACACAAAAAAGCTCTTGGCTGACACACCACTGATCTTGATTTTATCCACCATGATTTCCATGGAAGCCGGTGCAATCAGGTCTTTGATCGTGGCAATGCCTTCTTTATAGATTTTTTCAGCCTCTCGAATTTCTTGAGCTGTGGTCTTTTTAGTCTCTTGCGTGTCTTTTTTTGTCTTTTTTTCAACGGAATCAGGTCCGAGCGTCCCATTTTTGGGCTTTGCCGGTGGGAAGAGTGTCAACTTAAGCTTCTGGAAAAACCCTAGTTTTTTAGGTTTTTCATCAGCTTGAGGCTGATTTTCTGCTTGATTAACGTCTTGCTTCAGGGATTCAGGAATTCCTGATACCGGGGCAAGGTCGTTTGGATTTTGATTTTGTGATTGATTTTCAGGGTCCATTGATTCAATTTAATCCTCTAATTATAGCAAAAAATAGACTAAAAATCAATGGCTTAAAACATTGGGAGATTTTCCCCTCAAATAAATGGTTGATTTCCCGGAAGCTCAGAAAAAAAGAGGTGAGGGGGGGTGAGGGTTTCAAGTGGTGAATAAGGTTAAAATGGGTTGGGTGAAGAAGGTGTTAAGTGGAAAATCTGCTGACTCACACCACAATAAATATGAATGCATTCAAAAAAATATTGTATTGCCTGGTGAGCAGGGTAAGATATTAGTAGACGCTTAAAAAAATAAAATTGTCCATTAGCCCACTCCATTCACCATCTCATTCATGATTCAACCAAAAATTTTAAAAGGAACCCGCGACTTCCTCCCGGCCGACATGGCCAAACGCAATTTTGTGATGGATAAGATCAAATCCACCTTCATCAATTTCGGCTATGACACCATCGAAACCCCAGTGATTGAATATGCTGAAACTCTGACCGGAAAATATGGCGAGGAAGGCAATAAGCTCATGTACCGCTTTCAAGACAACGGTGGACGAGACATTGCACTTCGCTACGACCAAACCGTTCCTTTTTCTCGAGTGATTGCCACCCATCACCAATCCCTCCCCATGCCCTTCAAACGCTATCAGATCTCGCGTGTGTGGCGAGCAGATCGACCAGGCAAGGGGCGCTATCGGGAGTTTTACCAATGCGACATCGACATCATCGGCACTCAAAATTTAGTGGCAGAAGCGGAAGTGGCCAAAGTGACTTACGAGGTTTTTAAGCGATTGGGATTCAAAGCATTCATCATCAAATACAACAGTCGGCGCGTGCTGAACACTATTTTAGAAAATTTAGGGGTCCCCTCCGAGAATAAAGTTGATGTGATTCGAACCATCGATAAATTAGATAAAATTGGGAAAGACGGCGTGACTAAAGAATTAAAACAATGGGTTGAACCCAACACCATCAAAATGCTTCTCGAGCTGATCACCTTCTCGGGCTCATTTGAAGAAAAAGTGGCGCGCCTGAAAGATTGTGACACGAGTGAGATTGAAACCTTCCAAAAGCTCTGCCAAAGTATGCAAATCCCGGAGGAAAATTTGAAATTTGAATTGAGCTTGGCGCGAGGTTTGGATTACTACACCGGCATCAACTACGAAGTGGACCTGCCAAATGTAGACATCGGTTCCGTCGCGGGAGGAGGACGATACGATGACCTCTGTAGTAAATTCACGAAGGAAAAATTGAGTGGCGTCGGCATCGCCTTCGGCTTCGACCGCATCGTGACCGCCATGGAAGAATTGGAAATGCTCAATGACATTGGGGTGAATTCCAAAGTACTGGTGACCAATTTTGATGAAAGCAGCCTAAATGAATCCATTTCTATCCTAAATGAACTTCAAACGGCCGGAATCAATGCTGAAATCTACTTTCAACCCGATAAAATGGGCAAACAGATGAAGTATGCCAATAAAAAGGGTATTCCGCTCGTGGTCATTTGTGGGCCGGAGGAGGTGGAGAAGAAGGTGGTAAAGGTGAAGGTGATGGAGTCGGGAGAGGAGGAAGAGGTGAGGCGAGAGAGCCTGGTGGAATTTATGAAAAACATCTCGTAGTGAACGGGTATGCCTATTAGCCACAGGAAAGAAGCTAGTTTATGGTGCAAAATTTGCATAAATTTTTACTGGTCTCTATTCATGCGCACTGCAGGAATTAGATCTAAATATTCTCAAATTCAGCAACTTCTTCCAACTTCAGTGGGGTTATTTTTTCATCATTAAACGACAGTTCATCTTTACTAACAGAGTAATAGCTATTTTCATCTCTAAACGTTCCAACGCCTAAGACTTCAAATGATTCTAAATCAATCTGAGCAGAGTCAAGTTCCCAATAATAGTAATAAAGGTGATCTGCATCTCGAGAGAAATGATGATCTAAAAGCTCAAATGTGTCCACGTCAGAGTCAGGCAACATTTTTATAGAGCAGCCCTCATAGCACTCAATCATATAAACATGCTCATCATCCCTTCCATAGGTCGAGACAATATATGGCCCCTCAAATCCTCCAAAAAACTCAAACGAACCCCCAGCACTTCCCTCTATTGGAAGACCATAATTACCAAAAACATTAAATTGATCCACAGCAACATTAACACTGACATCCTTTTGACTGCCCTCATGGTCCTCAAAATAACCCGATGCATAATGAAATTCAAAGGTTTTTAAATCTGCCTCAGACAATTCGTAGTCGTCTAGAAAGTAATAATCTGAAGCATAAACGTTTCCACCTGACTCTATATAACTGGTACGCATTGCCTCACCCAAAGGATTTACAGCAATGAACTGGCCATTGAAGGGGTAAAATTGAACGTGTGATTTAGAGGAATCATCTTCATTCATAAAAATATGGCGAAAAACAAGTTCAACTGACTGCCCACGGGTTAAATTTTGACTGAGACTTTTAATAGATGCAGGAATTTCACCATCACTTAAATTCAACACATAAGATTCAGACCAATGGTATTCGCCTGGCTCAAAATCATAGCCATTCGATACTCCGAGCAAAATCTTAGCCGCCTCCGCAAAATTCACTGAATCAAGAGCCATAAAGTCACCAGTTGGATACCCCTCAATCAAATTCTGCTCCTTAGCCCAACAAGCATAAGGTTCAAACCACTGAGTGGAATCAAAGTCAGTGAAGCAAAAAGGGTCAACCACAATCTCATCCTCACCCCCAAAAGGAAACAGCGCTGAGGTTGCACTTTCTGTCCTATTTGGATTATTAGCCTCAGCCAATAAAACCATTTTCAAAAACTCCCCCCGACTCACCAACTCATCCACTCCAAAACTTCCATTTTCATAACCTTGCACAATTCCGTAATCCTTAAGCACCGAAACCGCATCATAATTTTCATGCTCAAGCGGAACATCTGTAAAATTGGCCTGCACAAAGGCAGTAGGAACAAGGAATAGGATGAGTAAGGGGAGGTAGATTTTTTTCATGGTAGATTTCTTTTATTTTTTTCAAATTCGCACTACTCTGCAAACAGCCAAAAATAAAGAGATAAAAATTTTCGCCTTCTAACAAAACGACCTGTGTTTTAAGTATAAAAAAGAAGGGGATCGGTAGTGGCGGGGCCACAGCGATACTCCCTTACAGGGATTCAATCACTAGCATCAATTGATCAATCGATCAAGATCTTTTTACGAATTTTCTTTCTCTTTTGGTTCTGCTTTGATGCATGCCATACAATCAACCTCTTTAACTCCGGCTTTTTCATGCTAATTCGATCATGCATTTTTTTAGTTAATTTGGATAACTTTTTATTATCAAGCTCCCACTGATCATTTTTTATGGCACATTGAAGTAAGATATCAGTCAATTGAAGCATATCGACTGACTTACTGTCCAAATGATAACAACGAGCAATACGGGCATTCACTCTAATTTGCCGTTGAATATCAATGTTTTTATGATTGGAATCCAAGTCCATTAAAACAACCAAATTACTCGTTTTCACTAGTTTTTTGAGTTGCATGACCGTTTTAGTGATCAAATTTCGCTTCTGAATCAACGTTTTATTCCATTTTCGATAATAAAATCCGACACAAGCTTCGTGGTTGAAAAAGATATTGAGCCACGGTAAAATCATTCGAATACGGGTGTTGTTGACTGTTACAAATTTGACTTCCGAATGATTTTTTTGATTGGCAGATCTAATATTCAAAAACATTTGTTGCGAAGCAGGGGTTTCTTTGACCACCAAAAAACCTAAATAACCTGAATTTTTCTCTTCATCAATGAAAATATCGTACATAGATCTGTAAATTGGAATACAACCATAGCATGAGAAAAATGAGACGGACAGAATGATTTTAAATTTTTTAAATTCAAATCATCTTTCAAGAAATATTTTAATAAAATCTCGTGAATCCCAACATCAAAAAAGCCAAGCCAGCAAATCACATCATGGATGCTATACCGGCTTGGCTCAAAATCACAGACTATTAACTAGTAAGCCCTGGAAAAGTCATTGTGTTAACAATACGATAAATAAAATCACCACCGTTAACAGCAAGGCGAGTGACAAAACTTGAAGTTCCAGTCATAACTTGACCATCAAAATTAGCAGTTACTTCATAAAAACCCAAAGAGATAGAATCACCATTCCAACCAGCCAATTGCCATGGTTGACTCATGAGCTTGTAATCAATCACACCCAACTCTGGAACAACGTAAAAACCTTGGTTATAGCTACCGTTTTGACCAAAGGCTAGAAAACCACAGTCTTCAACAGCATTCCCTTCATTAGAGATGTTTAGACCTGAAACAGCAATGGCTTCAATGCCAACTGCTTCTCTGGCTTCGTAAGCAAAAATAAAATAAGTGCCATCAGCAATATCAGCACCAAAACGATTGAGTGTATAATCTCGGAAATCATCAAGACGATCTTGCTGTGCATTAAGATCTTCACCAATATTTTCAAAACAAGCAAAGCTACCCACTACATCACACTCACCATTTGCACAAGAAACAGTTGGTGCAATATCAATGAATGGAGAAGGGTTAGCTGGCTCACTACCATTGGCAACAAATTGAACAAACTTATACTCACCTCCAACACCG
Organism: bacterium; assembly: GCA_030426875.1. Lineage (GTDB taxonomy): Bacteria > Patescibacteriota > Gracilibacteria > UM-FILTER-43-11 > UM-FILTER-43-11 > JAUHWS01. The sequence goes on along the minus strand of JAUHXI010000004.1, from coordinate 3,343 downwards.
ATTTGAACATCAGCAGCTTTAGTCTTATCTTCAGCATGAGCCATTTCTACACCACCGGGAGCAGCCAGACTCAAGCCAAGAGCGAGCGTAAATACTAAGGCACTTAGCTTCATAAATTTAGGTTTCATTTTTGGTTAGGGTTAATGAAATTAATAATAACATTATCGCTTAATGAAAAAGTTATTATAAATTAATGATAAAAATATTAAGCAACAAAGCAGCCATATTCTAAATGCAAGCTAAAAAAAGTCAAAAAAAAACTGGTGAATTGAATTCATCACACTATTTATTTACAAAAAATATACTTATCATATGTCACAAATATAAACCAATAAAGGTCTAAATCAACTCTAAATATTAAGTAAAAACTCGGTCATACAATTCAACCAAATACAAAATAGATATTGTGAGCACCATCTAATACCAGTTTGCAATATAAATCATGTAAATTGATTCAATGAAATGCAGAACAGAGGACTCACTTTGATTGATGAATATTGATTAGTATTTTTTATATTTTTAATTTTCCTATTATAAAATAAAGCCTACTTCTCAAAATGGTAAATCCTTTGTTCAGAGGTCGTCACTTGTAGGTTTTCTATTGCAAATTGGTGTAAGTGCTCTTTTCTAATTAATCCCCATCCCCATCAAACCCACAATCAAACCGATCACGCCAAATAAAGAGCCAAGAATCCAAAAACGCATTGTGATCTTAGCTTCTCCCCAGCCTTTTTTCTCGAAATGGTGATGTAAGGGGGCGACTAAAAATACTTTTTTCTTGAAAAGCTTTTTACTGGTCAGTTGAATGATGACCGAAGCTGTCTCAATGATGAAAATCATCCCCACGATAATCAGAACAGCCAGTGAGTCAATCATCATCGCAATCACACCAAGCGTAGCCCCATAAGCCAGTGAGCCACTATCCCCCATATAATAACGGGCTGGTGGCACATTGTTCCATAAAAAAGCCATCAAACTACCAATCATCAAGCCGCAAAAGATGGCGAGAGAAACATTGCTCTTAGCAAAGGCAATCACACCAAAAACCGTGTAAGCCAACACCAATAGACCACCGGCCAAACCATCCAAACCATCAGTAATATTCACCGCATTGGCCGTTGAAATGATCACTAAAATAAACAAGGGAATGTACCAGATGCCTATCGTAAAATCACCAACACCAGGAATATGGATGGCATCAGCTCCCAGCTTGTAAAAGAACCACCAGGCGGCCGCAATGGCAAAAAGAATCAAGAAAAACATCTTCGGCTTCGCTTTGATCCCCTTACTTCCCCCAATTTGTCTGATGTTAAAAAAATCATCAACCATGCCCAGCACGCCCATGGTGATTAAAGTAAAAAGAGGTAGATAGACCTCTCCACGTTGAAGTAGTGACTGATTGATTAAGCCCGCAAAAGACATGAATCGAGACAGTAGGATAACCCCCAAAACCGACCCCCACATGATCACACCCCCCATGGTTGGCGTCCCTGTTTTTTTAGCATGCATTTCATGAAAAATAGGCGCATCTTCTCCCCCCATTGCCTTAGAGCGAATCTGCTTGCCCAATTTATATTTTTTCGCACACTTTATATAAAAAGGAGTGAGTGAAATCGTCAGTAAAAACGTTAAAGCCGTCCAGGCAAATACTCTGATGAGTTGTGAGTCTAAGGTCATTATTTTTTTATTCAGAATTCAAGAAGTTACATGGGGAGGCATTTGAGCTATGATCAGCTTCATTCACCAGCATATTCATGCTGGTTGTCCACATCATAAAAGCGCATGCGGCTTTTTTCAAAGCGTAAAACTGCCTTACCCGTGGGACCGTTACGATGTTTTTTAATTAGAATATCCGTGATCCCAATCTCATCTTCAGTCAGATTTTCTTCATAATAATCTTTTCGATAGAGCATCATCACCACATCTGCATCTTGCTCGATGGAGCCTGATTCACGCAAGTCAGAAAGTTGAGGGATTTTAGGGTTTCGCATTTCAACTGCACGAGACAATTGTGACAGGGCAATAATAGGAACATGAAGTTCACGACCTAACGCTTTTAAGGAGCGTGAGATTTCAGAGATTTCTTGCACTCGGTTACCGGAGTAAGCATTGCTACTCCCTGCTGACATGAGCTGAAGGTAATCGACCACAACCAAATCCAATCCATGCTCCATTTGCAATCGCCTAGCCTTCGCCTTGAGTTCCCCAATCGACATCCCCACCGAATCATCAATGTATATGGGAGCTTGATTCAAAAGGTCCATTGCTGACCCCATATTTTGAAACTCTTGGTCATCCAATTTTCCATGCTGCAATTTCCAAGAATCAACCCCCAAAATAGAACAAAACATCCGATCAACCAGTTGCTCCTTCGACATTTCTAGTGAAAAAACGCCCACGGTACGTTTTTTAGTCGCCTCAATCGCAACCTTCTGAACAATTGAAAGCGCGAGAGCTGTCTTACCCATACTTGGTCTAGCAGCCAAAATGATCAAATCTGATGGATTTAAACCAGAGAGAATCCCATCCAAAGAACGGTAACCAGTACTGATTCCTTTTACCTTATCTTTCTCATCGGCAATATGAAGGGCAGAAAATTCCTCAAAACGCTTGCTTAAAATTTCTCGAATATGTACAAATTTATCCTTCATGAAGGTTTGCGTGATGCCAAACACTTCTTTTTCAGCAATTTCAAGCAGATCCTCTAGCTTTTCATCTTCACTGTAGCCACAACCGGTGATCACTCCTCCTACCTTAATCATCTTCCTTAGAGTTGCCTTACTTTTAACAATCTGAGCATATTTAAAAACATGGGAAGCCGTTGGAACACTCGATGTCAACTCCGCCAAATAACCTGGTCCACCAATGGGATCCAACTGCTTTCGCTCATCCAATATATTGGTGAGTGTTAATAGATCAATGGGATCATGCCTAGAATACAAGTCAACCATCGCTTCATAGACCAGCTTGTGACTGTCATAATAAAAATCAGTCGACTCCAGCAGATCAACAATTTTAATGATGGCATCTTTTTCAATCAAAACAGAGCCCAAAACGGACTGCTCAGCTTCTTTGTTGTGAGGAGGGATAGCTCCAACAGCTTGACTCATAGGGAAAGTAAAAGACGAAACAACAGTCTAGATTTGTTTTTTATTTTTTGTAAAAACGGGCCTAACCAGTCTAGCGACTCCAACTGACTTTAGCAATGGGATCTACTTGACGTGAAAGTAGTACCACACCTCTATCACGCCAATAAGGACACAAAATTTTGTGTCCTTATTGGCGTGATACCGATAATTTTTAACCTTCATTAAGCCGCTTTCATCTTTATTTTGACCTCTTT
>JAUHXI010000142.1 GCA_030426875.1 bacterium | reverse complement strand
CCAACATCCAGCTCACGGTGGCGTGGCCAGCTTCGTGGAAAGCAATGGTTTTCTTTTCTTCCGGGGTGATGATTTTGTTTTTCTTTTCCAGACCTCCAACGATCCTATCCACGGCATCCAAGAAATCTTGTTTGGTTACCGCTTTCTTCTCTTTACGGGCAGCGATAAGGGCGGCCTCGTTACAAACATTCGCGATGTCTGCACCTGAGAAACCTGGAGTTTGACGGGATAAGAAATCAACGTCCAATTCTTTTTCAAGCTTCAATGGCTTTAAATGCACTTCAAAAATTTCTCTTCTTTCGTTCAAGTCTGGCATGTCAACATAAATCTGACGATCGAAACGACCCGCTCTCATCAAGGCACGATCCAAGATGTCAGCTCTGTTTGTTGCTGCAAGAATAATAACTCCAGAATTTGTTCCGAAACCATCCATTTCAGTTAAAATTTGGTTCAAAGTCTGTTCGCGTTCATCATGGCCGCCTCCCATTCCGAATCCACGTTGACGCCCGACTGCATCGATTTCATCAATAAAGATGATGCACGGGGCATTGTTTTTAGCTTTTTGGAACAAGTCACGCACACGGCTGGCTCCCACCCCCACAAACATTTCTACAAATTCAGACCCCGAAATGCTGAAGAAAGGCACATCCGCTTCACCTGCAACTGCTCGGGCCAAAAGTGTTTTACCGGTTCCGGGCTTCCCCACCAAAACCACCCCACGAGGGATTTTGGCTCCCATTTTGGTATATTTTTTAGGGTGTTTCAAAAAATCAACCACTTCTACGAGCTCCTCTTTGGACTCATCCATTCCTGCAACGTCTTTAAAGGTGGTTTTTTTCTTATTATTCTTGTCATAGGTGCGAGCTTTTGACTTGCCGAACGAGAAAGCATTGTTAGCCCCTTTGCTCAGATTTTTAATCAAAAAGAAGCCGATCCCAATGAATAAAATCAGAGGAAGTAATCCGCTGATGAATGAGCGCCAAAAATCAGCACTCTCCGTACTAATAGCTTTGATGGGAGTTTCATTGCCATCTTCGAAGAATCCTAAATCTGCCCAACTTTCAGCGGGTGGTTTTATGGCGATGTAAGTGACTTCATCATTCCCCACAGCGATGACCTCGTTGTTTTTTAACTCAACGCTTTCAAAGCTACCTTGCTGATATTCATCAGCCATTTTATTGATCGTGACTTCGGTATAATTCTGATTTTCTGCCCCTTTAATGAAGAACTGATAAACCGCTGAAAGTCCTAGAAAGAAAACAATCACCAGTAGAAACGTGTTTGGTTTTCGAGTGGGGGGTTTGAATTTTTTAGTGGGACCATTTGTTTTGGGCATTTGAGCCATAATTTCTTTAATTATTGATTACTTTTTTAGCTGAGTGGTAAGGACTAGTAATTTTGCTTTTTTGGCTTTATTACTTTAGTGCCTCCCATGTACGATTGTAGCACGTCTGGGACCCGAACGCTGCCATCTTCATTCTGATAATTTTCAAGGATGGCAATTAGGGTTCGAGTGGAGGCCATGGCTGTTCCATTTAAGGTGTGGGCAAGTTCCGTTCCATTTTCTGTCTTAAATCGAATGCCCCCGCGCCTGGCTTGAAAGTCTGTACAATTGGAGCAACTGGTCAATTCTCGATATTTTTCTTGCGTGGGAATCCACACCTCGCAGTCATATTTTTTGGCTGCAGGCGCTCCCAAATCGCCCCCGCAAATGTTCATGACCTGATAGGGGAGTCCGAGTTCTTGTAAAATCTCCTCCTCAATGCTGAGTAAAAAATCATGCTCTTCCCACGATTTGTCAGGGTGGCAAAACGAAAACATCTCCATTTTATCAAACTGATGCACTCGCAAGATGCCTTTAGTGTCTTTTCCGTAACTGCCAGCTTCGCGCCTAAAGCAAGAGGAGTAGCCGATGTAGCGTTTAGGAAGTTGCTCTTCTTTTAAAGGGTTGAACATGTGTAGGCCTGCCAAGGGTACTTCTGACGTGCCGACCAAATAGAGATCGTCCTCCCCTGGATTGACCTTATAGACTTCATTTTTATCCGCCGGAAAGAACCCTGTGGCATACATCATCTCTTCTTTGACGAGCATGGGGGTGGTGACGGGTGTGAAGCCCTTGGCCACATATTTTTGAAGCAGCCAGTTGATCAAGGCAAACTCCATTTGAACCAGTTCATTTTTCAAATAATAAAACCGAGACCCACTGACTTTGGCCCCTGTTTCCATGTCGATCAGATCCAGAAGTTCTCCGAGTTCTAGGTGATCCTTGGGTTTAAAGTCAAAAACCGGAATCTCACCCACTGTTTTGATCACTTGATTCTCTTCATCCGTTTCACCTTGGGGTACAGAGGGGTGGGGGGGGTTGGGAAGAGTGGCTTGGATCTCTTTGATTTGTGCGAAAATTGTGTTCATTTCATACTCTGCCTGGTCTAGTTCCTCGCCTAATTCTTTCATTTCCTTGATTTTTTCTGTGCGTGCCTCATCTGCTAATGTTGGAATTTGCTTAGAAGCTTCATTCTTTTTAGCCCGCATGGCTTCGACTTTTCCGATGCATTCGCGGTGTTTTTCGTCCAATTCCAAAAGCACGTCAACGTTCACATCCACGTGTTTCTTTTTGAAGCCTGCTTCGTACGCCACCCGGTTTTCTCGCAGTTGTTTGAGGTCAATCATCAGCTAAATTTTCAATTTTTAGTTTTAAATACTCAAAGTAATTTACAACAAAAGAAAGTCTACAGAATTTTAGGGTTTGGAGCAAGGGGGAGAGGGGATTGGGTTGACAGAAAAGATAAGTTAAATTATAATAATGAGAACACTATTTCATGAAAAAGCAAAAAATCCTACCAAGAAGCCCTAATTCAAGTCATTTAGCAAAAGTTTTATCAAGTATTCTGACTCTGGCAGCTTGCGAAGGGCCTGCTCCAGTGCCTGCATCTACACCTGAAGCTCGTTCTCGAGTTGAAATGGCTTTGGGTGAGACTGCTAAAGGCCTTTTAGAATCTGAAGCTCTTAAAGGGGGGAGTATTTCAAAATACAGTAAATCAGAAGTGCCTAAATTTTTAAAGAAGGTTCCTTTAGAGCGAGTTGAAAAAGTAGTGATCGGGGGTAATTTGGAGATAGGGACCCTTAGGCACATCCGACAAACTCATGAGTACCCCTTAAAGGATCTGGAGCTTCTTGTGCCTAATTACGATCGCGAAACTTTTTACAATTCGCAAATGATGGTTCTTAGAGAGTTAATCGAATCTGATGCTAGACATGTTTTAATTGAGGGAGTGCCATCTAGCGTAAATTCGAAGCAAAAATTATTGAATTTTCTTTTTGGTGAGGATGAAGCTGCAGCTCAAAATGCTATTAATATTGCTTCATCAGCTCTAAGGCCTTCTGAAAAAACTGATTCAATGCATCAGCAAGCCTGTCGATTAATAATTGACTTATATGGTGCAGGTATAACGTTTGTTCTAGCTTCTGATTCAGATCGCGTGACTCCATATGGAATTGTATCAAACAAGGATCTTAGAGATTACACATTAAATCAAATGGGTCATTTTTTTTCAGAGTATAGGCCCGCAAAAGAATCCAATGATATGGAGGCCTTGGCAAGGTTGGATTTAGACTGGCCTAGGATGAGAAGGTTAATGAATGAGCAAGGTCAACGATCAGAAACAGAGGGAATTGAGATGGCAAATAATTTATTTAAAGAAAACCCTGGAATTGTCTTAGATTTAGTTTTGGGTGGAAATCATGATCTTGCAAATGAAGTTGTAGGCCTGGATTTAGATCTTCGTTTGGTAGAAGTTAGTTTTGAAAACCTGAATGAGCCAAAAGAAGAAAGGGAGACGGATATATTAGAGAGTCCATTGAATCCTTAAAGGGTAAATCTCAAAGCATATACAAATTATAAAGCATTTGGGC
>JAUHXI010000141.1 GCA_030426875.1 bacterium | reverse complement strand
GTAGGTTTTAGCCTTACCGGTGCATTCCAAAACAATATCCACGCCATGATCGGTCCAGGGAATCTCTCTTGCGTCTTTAACCGCCAAACAAGTGACACTCTGGTCGTCGATGAGCACCTTATTGCCCTCGCCTCGAATGTGGTTGGGCAGCTTGCCGTGCAAGGAGTCATATTTGAGCAAATGAGCCCGCATTTGAGTGTCTTCACTTCTGGCATTGATGGCCACCACTTGGATGTTTTTATTTTCTTTGAGGAGAATACGGTGGACCAATCGTCCAATGCGTCCGTACCCGTTGAGGCCAACTTTGATCATGGGAGAGAAATTAAATAATTATACAATAGCCGGAATGCCGACTGTCAAAACAGATAAATAAAGCGAAATAGCCTCTGTGATGTTCTTTTCCACCGCTTCATAGGTCTCCCCCTGAGAAACACAGCCAGACAATTTAGGCACATAGGCAAAGTACCCGCCTTCTTCAGCTTTTTCGATGATTACCTCGTAATTCAGAATGTTCTTTTTCATACTCAAATTATAAGCATTGAGTTGAAGAAAGCAAGGTGAGAAGGGGTGACTTGGAGTGATTGGGGATGGTAAGCTGGAAATGCATAAAAACAATTTAAAAATGGGTGGTTTTTACAGAATGCAAGAGGTTATTATGGGTTTGAATTGTTAAATACTTCGTATAATAACGAATTATGTGAAATAATCTTTTATTTACTTTTTTAAAAAAGTACTATGTTTAAATCACTTTTCGCCAAAAAAAGAATTAAGATCAACAAAATAAACCATGGATCACATGGGGATCATTGGAGTGCTTTTTTCGGTTTTGAAAATTTGAGCAAAGATCAAAATATTTTACTGGATCGAATAAATCAACTCATTGAAAGTAAAAAAGCTAAAAAAATTGATAAGAAATATTCGATAATTAAAGAAAATTTAGGAAACATAAATATAAAAATCATCACTGATTCACAAGGAATGGTTTCATGTTTTCCTGTGTTGGAATCTAAAAATAAGATTCCTTTTGAGAACAAAGCAATAAATGAGTGGAATCATGTTGATAACATAGAAGCGCAAATAGGTGGTTCTGGAAGAAAAACATTCGGACTAAGCTTTTTTGCTACAGATTATTTAGAGAACAAAAAAATCTACCAACAAAATCAAGAATTAGAAATCATCTTATCAGGATTTGCTTACGTAGTGCAAAAATCTGAAAAGTTACCAGATAAATTTAGTGAAGATTTTGTTTCATACATGCCTAATCAACAAACTGATGGCAGAAGTGTTTATGATTTTATTGGCAAAATAATTGATTTTAAAGAATATTCTTTCGAAGGCATTGATGGTTTTATAATTACAACTAAACTTATAAATCATGAAGAAATAGAAGATTTTTTTGTTTTGGATATATTCGTAAATAAACAAAATTTAAAAATAGAAAAACCGAAAAAAGACATGAGAATATCAGGATGTTTTTGGCTTCAAGGCAATATTGCAAAAAGCTAAAAATATGGAAAATAAAAGGCAACATCATAATAACACGGCATACGAAATAAATAATGTATTATCTCACATCACTTCATGAAACTGAATTTTGAATCCATATTAAAGCGCCTTGATCTAATTTCCCCCTCAGTTAAAAAAATGGCTGAAAATTGGCAAGGAAATACTCCGATCGAAGACATTTGGGTGACAGAAATCGACCCAAAATACATGGGTGGACTAGAATTATGCAAAAATTACGGAATCCCTCAAAGTGAAGGTGCCAATTGCGTTATAATTGAAGCTGTTCGAGGTGAAAACAAAACCCTCGCAGCCTGCCTAATTCCTGTCAATTGCAAACGTGCTGATTTAAATGGTGTCGTCAGAAAACACCTCAGTGCCCGACGTGTTTCGCTTGCAACATTAGATGACGTGTTAAAACAAACAAATATGGAATATGGCAGCATCACCCCCTTCGGCTTGCCAGAGCATTGGCCAATTTTAATCGATCCACGTGTTGCCTCACTAAAAAGAGTAATAATTGGCACGGGGCTCCAAAAATCAAAATTATCACTACCGGGGGAAGTGCTACTAGAACTTCCAAATGCTCAGGTTCTTGAAGGGCTGTGCAAAAAGATAGTTTAAAAATAGGTGGTTTTTATAGAGTAAGGAGAGTTATTATGGAGTTGGATTATGAAATACTCCGTATAAAAATCTCACTCCGTTTCATTTTTATTTCAGGGACTTTGAATAACACGAACTTGTTAGACGAAATAACAATATTAAGATAAAGAATCTGGTAAACCCAGATATTCAAAGAATTGGGTAATTTCAAAGCGTGCGATGTTTAAAATTTTTGATGAAAGAATAGAATGTGGTAACTGGAAATTTAACCTAACGTTAGTGGAAATATTTTTTTATAATAGAATGAATAAAATTTATTTGGACACCTGTGTGATATCAGGATTAATAAAGAATGATATTGGGAAAGAAAATTATATCGCTTTAGAAGAATTGTTTTTTACAGATCTGTGTATCGTAACATCAGAGGTGGCAAAAAAAGAGATTAGCAAAATCCCAGATAAATATAGAAAGGAGCATGAAAATATTTATGAAGCATTGAATAAAATTCCTACGATAAAACACTTTTCGCACAATAGTAATCTAATGCTTATGGGTGTTGGCGGAGGAAGGAGTGATGATCCACTTTTCGCATTGCTTAAAAATATATTACCTGATGAAGATGATGCCTTACATATTTTTCAGGCTACGAAAAACCAAGCCAAAAACTTTATTACAGTAGATATAAGAACAATATTGAAATTTTCTGATAAACTAGCAGATATCACTAGTATGGAGTTTTATACCCCTGAGACTTTCATGAAAGAAAAAAAATACATCACTTAACTAACTATACACACAAACCTCAAACAACCCCTCAAATCCGCCCCACATTCCCCAAAATATCCAACTTATGCATCACCATCTCCTTAACCGCTTCTCGAGCCGGTCCTAAATACTTGCGTGGGTCAAAGTTAGACGGGTTGTCCATCATTGCCTTGCGAATCGTCCCCGTCATCGCCAAACGAATGTCTGTGTCGATGTTCACTTTGCAGACCCCCATTTTAGCCGCCCGAGAAATCATGCTTTCTGGCACGCCTTTGGCATTGGGAATCTCACCACCATACTGATTGCAAAGTTCTACAAATTCAGGAATCACACTCGAGGCCCCATGCAATACCAAGGGATAATTGGGTAATTTTTCGCAGATGCGCTCAAGGCGTTCAAAATCGAGTTGAGGTTCGCCTTTCGTAAATTTATACGCCCCATGACTGGTACCAATGGCCACCGCCAAGGAATCGCAACCGGTGCGTTTTACAAATTCGACAGCTTGATCTGGGTCGGTGTAAATGCCTTCGCCCATTGCTCCACCTTCTCCTGCATCGAATTGTTCGCCAATCAGTTGACCCAATTCGGCTTCGACCACCACGCCTTTGCTGTGAGCATAGTCCACCACTTCTTTGGTTCGACGTACATTCTCTTCATAAGGATCGTGTGAGGCATCAATCATCACCGAAGAATAACCATCGTCGACAGAGAGTTTAGCCAACTCAAAATCGGGCCCATGGTCCAAATGCATGGCCACCGGAATATGAGGATACTGCTCGATGGCGGCCTCGATCAATGTGGTCAAATAAAGGGAACGGGCATAATCGCGAGCGCCTTTAGAGATTTGTAAAATCACAGGGGATTTCTTCTCGTTGCAGGCTTCCATGATACCCTGAATGATCTCCATGTTGTTCACATTAAAAGCGCCAATGGCATAACCCCCTTCGTAAGCCTTTTTAAACATTTCTTTAGTGTCGACGAGCATAGTGATTCTAATTATTGTCTTCAATTCCCCTCTAGACAGAGGGGACCTTCTGATCATAGAACAGAAGTGGGGTGTGTACGCTGGAGCAGTTTTGCAAACTGGTTCAACATGATTATTTA
>JAUHXI010000140.1 GCA_030426875.1 bacterium | reverse complement strand
AACATTATCATTGACTTTAACGGATCCTTCGTAGACTCGACCGATGGCCATACGTCCCAAAAAGTTGTCATAACCCAAGGCAGCTGGTTGCATTCTAAATGGTGCCTCTAGATTTGCATCGACTGCTGGCACATGTTCATAAATAAAATCGAGCAGGGGAGTGATGTCTTTCTGTTCATCGTCCAATTGTCTGACGGCCACACCGTCTCGAGCCACGGCATACAGATAAGGAAAGTCCATCTGTTCATCAGTGGCTCCTAACGTGCTGAAGAGGTCAAAGGTTAAATCGATCACTTCGTCAGGGCGAGCGGTGGGTTTGTCGATTTTATTCACAACCACCAAAACTTTGTGTCCCAATTCCAATGACTTCCTCAAAACAAATTTGGTTTGTGGCATGGGCCCTTCATAAGCATCCACGACCAAAATCACAGCATCAACCGTCCTCAAAACCCGCTCCACTTCGGATCCAAAATCAGCATGACCAGGGGTGTCCACAATGTTCAATTTGTCGCCTTTGTAATTAATAGAGGCATTTTTGGCATAAATGGTGATGCCACGTTCTTTTTCTTGATCGTTGCTGTCCATGGCTCGTTCTTCCAGTCCTTTGTGTTGATCAAAGGTTTCGCTGGCTTTGAGCAAGGCATCAACAAGGGTGGTTTTACCGTGGTCGACATGGGCAACGATAGCGATATTTCGGATGTTCAATTTCTTTAAGGTTAATGATTAAGGGTTGAATTTCTTTTTGTAAGTGATAAGCGGTTAGTCGTTTTCTTAGCTCTATGACCAGCCAAGATAACTGAAATTTCATCCAATTGTAGCCTTTACCGAGCCGGTTAACAAGGGGTTTTTATTTGTCATTTTCCCTTTTTTGATTCAGGCTTATAGCGTAGAATTGAGTTATATCAATAAGCATAGACAGTATGATTTCTTTAGATTTTCTCACGACTTTGCCAGATGAATTTTGGATGAAATTTCTTCTCACCCGCTGGACGCTTTTTTTCGTGGGAATTCTATTGTCTGCTCTGATATTTTATAGTGCTTCTGCACGGTCAAAATCAATCTCGAAAGTGGATAGATCAAAGGTCACGTGGCTTATTTTTGGTTGTATTTTGACAGTCATTCATTTTTTGGCTTACAGAAAACTGGGCATTGCCATTGCCACTGTTGTAACAGCGTCTCAAACCATTAGTATTGTGGCTTTGTGGGTATTTTTTGGTGCCATGATCAAGAATAAAAAATATATTCCTTATTTCCCTATACTTTCCATTGTTATATTTTTGACACTGGTGAGGTCTGGCTTCGAGGAGGCGCTCATTGAAATGTTGCTTACCTAAACTTTTAACTTTAAAAAATGCAATCAGACGTTACTAAACCCACAGACTACATTGACCAACTTCCAGAAGAGCGGAAGCCAGTGATAAAAAAACTCAGAAAAGTGATTAAGGATAACCTTCCGAAAGGATTTAAGGAAATGATGAGTTACGGAATGTTGGGCTACGTGGTGCCCCATTCAATTTATCCTGCGGGCTATCACTGTGATCCTAAATTGCCATTGCCGTTCATTAATTTAGCTTCTCAAAAGAACCATGTGGCTTTTTATCACATGGGGATTTATGCTGATGAAAAATTATTGAAATGGTTTGAGGCCGAATATCCCAAGTATTCAAAGCGAAAGTTGGATATGGGAAAGAGTTGTATCCGTTTTAAAAAAATGGAGGACATTCCTTATGAATTGATAGGTAAGCTATGTGGTAAGATGACGGTGGAGGCGTGGATTGCTTTATACGAAAAAAATCTGAAACGCTGAGGTTGAATGGTGCAAATCAAAGCTAGAAATCATTTCATTTAAAAATTTTTTAATTCATAAAACTGAATGAACACATGATTATGAAAAAAATTATTTTTTTCATATTCGTGGTCTTATCCTTGACCGCTCTAGCCTCTTGTGAGGCTAAAAATGAGGTAATTTCTACTGAAATCGCCTCATCGATTGATTGCAATCCTCCCACTCCCATTTTAAAGGTGCCTTTGGCTCACACTGTGCTTTTGAAAGATTAAGACGGTCACTATTGCAGAGGGTACCTACAACTTCCTTTGGCTGTGGAGGGTTGAGGTATTTAGCTTAAATACTTTCTTACTTCCTCTTATATGGCAAAATCATGTCCAATAAGATATAAAACCCATATTTAATCAATTTTGGAATGTGTTTGAATTTAAGAATCACCTTAGTTAAACCCTTTCCATCCCCACGACTGTCGCAGTATTGATTCAAAAATCCTTCTTTTTCCGCTTCAATGATGTCATACATGGCGTGGAAGGTGCGATCTCGCTTCATTCGATCCCAGACCCAACGGTAGAAGACTTGTTTTTTGTAATAGGTTAAGAGTTTGTGATATTTTTGCATTTCTGATTTGTAACTATCAAACGCATTTTTATCACCCTCCAAATGCTTTGGAATGAGTTTAGCCATAATTTTGGCTGAAAGAATTGAGCCCTTGATTCCATCGGCAGCAAATGCACCGCAAAAACCTGCGGCATCTCCAATGAGAACGGTGTGACTGTCATAAATACTGTCCAATGTTCCTCCGATGGGAATCAGGCTACCGAAGGAGTAGATGCATTTTTTCTCATTCGTTATGGTGATGATTTTTTCCTTCTGTAAAATCTCAATGAATTCATCGAGCTTTTTCAGTTCATGAGTATCCTTTTCCAATTTGGCCAGACCAACTCTAAATGCATGCTTCCCGTCTATTAGGGTTGGTGATAGCCACCCTCCGTAGCCCAGTGAAAATTCCCCAAACCAAAAGTGGTAAATGGTATTTTTTGGATGATCTCCCAAATGAATGTCACCAAAATAAACCTTCTCCAAACCTGCTAGGAATTTTTTATTTTGGGATAAATTGGGGTTTTCTTGTGCCACTTTTGAATGAGATCCATCTGCCCCAACTAAAATTTTTGTTTTCACTGTTTTCTCTTGACCTTTTTCCGAATAATTAATTTCCACTGGATATTCCCCCGAACTGACTTTAAAAGTTTTGAAATGTGACCCCGTTTTTAAAGTCACATTTTTAGGAAGTATGCTACTCATATGACCAATTAGTGCTTGCGTATCAGTGGTGTAAATCCAAGGGTTTTTAGAGTGGGAGAAAAAATGTTTATCATAATTTGGTGAAACTACTCCAATTGTGGTGACTTGATTGGGAATGAAATCATCAATTTTTATAAACGTTTTGAGTAGTTCATAAGTGGCCGTGGTGATAAGACCTGTTGATTCAACGTGATCACTTGGATTTTTCTTTTTGTCGATAATCAATACCTTATAGTTCTTGGGCAAATGATGAGCCAGGCTCAATCCAGAGAAGCTTGAGCCAATAATAGTGATGTCATACATATATGATTTCGTTATTTTTTTCAACACATCCTAGCTCTATTTGAGCTTATTTTCAAGTACGCTTTATATCATTGACCAAGCCGAATTTAAGATTAGGCCACAGGCTAAAGCCATTCAATTCCCATTGCGCTCTTTGTTTTCAAATTGTATAATCTTCCCACACAGTAAAGCTTAGAACGCTCCCTAAAAATTGAAATATTAGTTCGCCCCCCGGTTCACTAACACTCAATTGCCTTGGAAGGAAAATTTAAAAAATTATACAGCATTGTTCAGCCTCAGGATATCCCTCGCCTAGAGGAGGTTCTAGTTTTTGCCCATGAAAACCTGTCGTGTATTCGCCGTCGTACCGGTGAAAGTTATGCACAGCATGGCTTTGAAGTGGCCACCGTACTCGCCGAAATCAACATCGATTTCAGCTCTCTCCGGGCAGCGATTTTGCACGACCTCTTCCTTCATCCTGATGCAGAAAACTTGCTCAAACAAGCACCCCTGACCAAGTCCGAAAAAATTTTAGCCCGGCAGATGCATGACCTGAGACGGGTTTTCATCGATTCTGACACGCAGGGCCTCAACCAATTCATCAATGCCTTGGTTCAAGACG
>JAUHXI010000139.1 GCA_030426875.1 bacterium | reverse complement strand
AAATTTTGAAAAATTCCTCCTCCTCAGTCTTAGCCGTTCCCGTCATGCCCGATAACTTTTTGTAAAGACGGAAGTAATTCTGAAAGGTCACCGTTGCCAACGTTTTACTCTCGCGCTTAACCTCTACATTCTCTTTCGCCTCAATGGCCTGATGCAAGCCATCACTGTAACGGCGGCCTGGCATCAAGCGGCCAGTGAACTCATCAATGATCACAATTTGCCCCTCTTTGACCAAATAATCCTTGTCCTTTTGAAACAAAGCCATGGCTTTTAAAGACTGTTCAATGTGATGCACCTCCAAAATTCCAGCCTCGGTATAAATGTTCTCCACGCCCATCAACTGCTCCATCTTAGAAACCCCCTCCTCAGTTAAGGTGGCAGACTTCCCCTTTTCATCAATAGTATAATGCTCCTCTTTAACCAGTTGATTAACCAACTGAGAATAACGGTAGTATTTATCTGTCGATTGTTCCGCCGGGGCCGAAATGATCAAAGGCGTCCGACTTTCATCAATCAAAATGGAATCCACCTCATCAACAATCGCATAATGAAGAGGTCTTTGAACCCGCTTTTTTAAATCACGGGCCATGTTATCTCTTAAGTAATCAAAGCCAAATTCATTATTGGTTCCATAGGTGATGTCTGCATTGTAAGCCTCTTTTCGCTCATCAGGCGTCAACCCATGAACAATGGTGCCCACTGACAAACCCAGATAGTTGTACAAAATACTCATCCATTGAGCATCACGCTTGGCCAAGTAATCATTAACGGTGATCAAATGAACCCCTTTTTTTTCAAGGGCATTCAAATAAGTCGGCAGACTAGCCACTAGTGTTTTCCCTTCACCAGTTTTCATTTCAGCAATTCGCCCCTGGTGAATCAAAACCCCACCGAGAAGCTGAACATCATAAGGAACCATATCCCAGGTTTTTTTATCTTTTCCTAGGGTAAACTCCTCCCCCTCCAAACGCCGACAAGCATTCTTGACAGTGGCATAAGCTTCAACCAAAATATCATCAGTCGTTTCCCCATTGTCTAAACGCCCAATGAATTCAGCTGTTTTTCCCTTGAGTTCATCTTCACTTAGCGATTGAAATTCAAGTTCTTTAGCATTGATAGCTTCAACTAGGGGTTGAGCTTTTTTGAGTAACTTTTCATTCGCGTCACCGAGGATGCTATTGATGATTTTTTTGAGCATATTTTTTTAGTAGGACTAAGAACTAAGTAATAATTAGTAGATGAGTAAAGGACTAAATAAGTAATTGATTCTGATTTTTTTTACAGAGAATGGCTACTCTTGGGCTAATAAAAAAAGTCTTATAACAGAGTGCTTAATGCTTACTACTTAGTCCCAACAAGTATAATCCTCAAAAGCAAAATTGACAAACAAAATACAATTTTGTAGACTTCACCTAAATATGACTCTTGTAGCGGATTTTAATTCATCATTGTTTTACCCATGAACTATTATCAATACAAACGGCGAGTCCCTGAAGGAAAAAAAGGTCAAAGAAACCAAAAAAACTTAAAGCCATTCCTTCTAATCATTGCCATATTACTAGGCTTATTTTTGATATGGAAATTATTCAGTGTCATTTTTTCTGGGGACGACTCCCAAGAAACTGAAGGCGAAAAAGTAGTGGTTGAAGTTTTAAGTGGCAGCGGAAAAATATTCACAGCAGGTGGAGAGGGATGGGAAGACGTACCAGGAGCCATCAGTGCCTACCAAGGGGAAAAGGTTGGCACGCTAGCGGACGGCAGACTTGCCCTTGAATACACTGATGGATCCATCATTCGATTGGATAAGAATTCAAGTGTCTCAATAGAAAAACTTAATGAAAATGGTGCAACCGTGCAAACAGATCTGATTTTAGAAGAAGGAAAAGCATGGGTGAATGGAACCAATTTAAGTGAAATTTCAGTCGCATCTACAAATATAGTCGCCCACACCTCAGAGGGAATTTTTGCCATGGACTTTCCCGATAAACTCTACGTGATTCAAGGAAGTGTAGAAGCTGATGTGATGAATGGGGATGAGGTACTAAAAACTGTTTCACTGGGAGTTGGGCAGCAATTGACGGTGAGTCAAAATTCCATCGACCGCCTTGCAGAAGGAGAAGAAGCAAGTCTACTTTCAGCAGTGGATGAGCAATTTACCGCATCAGACTGGTATACATGGAACGGACAAAAAGATGGAATCAGCACCTCTAGCAACTCAAGTGGAAATGACTCAAATGAAAGTGATGGTGAAGATAATGAAGATGAAGAGGGTGGAGAAGTAGATAGTGAAAATGGAGCACCGCAAATCAGCAACCCCGGAAGCAATGGCTCAGAGGTAACTCTAGACAGCACCAGTCAAATCATCTCGGGGACCGTCAGCGAGGGGACAGCAAGAGTTTTGGTAAATGATTATGAGCTACAAAAGTTTAGCCTTGGTGATACAACCTTTGAATACACCGCCTCAATAGACTACGATAGCCTTGATCTAGGAACAAACACCTACGACGTGGTTGCCTTTGACGAAGAGGGAAATAAAAGCACTGCCACCATCACCCTAATCCTCCCTCAATCTGTTTATGATGAGGTGGATACCGAAGAGGAAGAGGAGGAAGAGGCCTCTACAGGAACCGTAGCCTTCACCTCGCCCAATGGAGGACAAGATGGAACCATCAGCGGGGACTCGGTTTCAATTGGTGGAACAGTGCCTACTGGCGCCAACACGGTGATTGTTAACGGCTATCAACTCAGCGGCTTTCAGGCAGGTAACTCTAGCTTCAATTACAATGCCAATAAGGTTTTAGGTAATTTAAAGGTAGGGCAAAACACCTACGAAGTCGAAGTCTATGATATCAATGGAGGCCTCTTGGGTTCGGACACCATCAACATTACAGTTGAGGAGGGGGAAGCTGAGACACCTGAAGAGGTTGAAACAGAAAACACAACGCCGTTAAGTTTAAGTTTGAGCACACCAAATTCATCGGGCAGCCACACCACAACCTTCAATCAAGCCACCATTGGCGGCTCAACCAGCAGCTCAGTTGAGGCTGTTTTTGTAAACGGCGAATCTCTCGCTGGCTTCACACCAGGTCAATGGAGTAAGCAAGTCGAACTTGTTGAAGGAGAAAACACCTTCACCGTTTATGGAACCGGTGCAAATGGACAAACAGGAGACAGCAGCATCACCATAACCTATCAGCCTTGATTTTTTTATGAAGCATGATGAAATCGTGCTACCGGCCCTCCCCTTTAAGTATGTAACTCTAGCCATAGTCTTAAGCCTCACTTATGGTCTGTTTATTTTATTGTATATAAACTATGCTTATACTGGCAGTGGCAGCCTCACGCCTTTTCTAATAACAATAACAGCCCCCCTTCTTTTAATGAAAGATGCGAAGAAATCATTATCCTTCGAAATCAAATCAGGAACAATAATGAAAGTCACTGACCACGCCCAAAGGACGTGGCTTGAGGAGAGCCCCTAGAAGGGGCTAAGGTCGGTTGAGGACTAGGTCCACTTGAGATCTAATTGATCTCCATCTTCATACTTATCTTTCTTCTCCTGGTTTTGGATGTAACGCTTGACCATTTCTTCATCTAGACCCACCGTCCTAACAAAGTAACCGGTGGACCAGAAGCTTTTTTGACGAACAGACTTTCGACTTCCAAACTCATTGTGAAGCCATATAGCGCTTTTTCCTTTCAGATAGCCTAAGATGTTAGCTACACTGTATTTTGGAGGTATTGAAAGCATCATGTGAACATGATCGGGCATAACATGCCCTTCGATGATTTTAATGCCTTTTCGCTTAGCGAGTTCTCTTAGTATCTCTCGGATACGAGAGCCTACAGTGCCAAAGAGGACTCGCTTTCTGTATTTGGGAACAATGACAATGTGGTAATTGCATTCCCAGCGAACGTGAGATTGTGATTCCATTTTTAAAAAGGTTATTGGTAAAATAACCCTCTTCTAGGTGACTCTCCTATATAAGAAAGTGTACAGGGCTGGAATTGTAGAACCTGGTGGATTCACACCGGCATAGCCGGTGGTTTATTGGTTGTAA
>JAUHXI010000138.1 GCA_030426875.1 bacterium | reverse complement strand
GCATGATGCCTTCAAGGTTTTGATTGATGCATTTAAAGAGGCTGGTGTTGAGGCTTTGGAAGAAACCAAAACCCTTTCTGAAAATGAAAATTTGAAATCAGCAGTTGGGAATTCTAAAGAAAAAATGCAAGAGTATTTTTCTCAAATCGAAAAAACAGGGTATGACATTGCTGAGCGTGCTAAAGAAAAAATGGAAGAACTTCAAAAATATGGTGGCAACACTAAGGCTGATGTCAAAAAGAAAGTGGCTAAAAAGAAAAGTTCAGCCAAAAAAACAGTAAAAGATGTGTCTAAAAAAGCTAAAAAGGAAGTTAAAGCAGCTAAAAAAGTGGTTAAAAAGGCTGTTTCAAAGGCTAAGGCTGTTAAAAAAAAGGTTGAGAAAAAGCTTAAGAAATGAATTGTATCAAGAAATAATTAAAGCCAATCACGCATGAAAAGAATACTTTTAATTCTAGTTCTTTCGCTTGTATGGTCTTCAGTGACTCAGGTCCATGCGGATTTTTTGGATCTATCAGCTGACTCAGAATATTATCAATCCATTTCGGCAATGGTAGATAAAGGTTTGGTCGATGGTTACCAAGAAGACAACACCTTTCGTCCTGATCAGCTGGTGACTCGGGCGGAATTTTTGAAGTTGGCTTATTTAACTAATCTTTATAGTGCTGAGGGCATCAAACCTGAGTCCATTGAACCTCTACTTGATAGAACGCTGGACCTCAATTGCTTCAATGATGTTGACCAGAATGATTGGTATGCACCCATCGTGTGTCTAAATAAGCAAAATGGTAACATTCAAGGGTATGGCGACAATACGTTTGGACCAAATGATCATATTAATGTTGGGGAGGCAGCTAGAATGATGACACCTGGATATCCAACTGGCTCAGAGGGGCATTGGGCTGAAGCCAGTTTGACCGATCTTGCCCCTCATGCCCTACCTAATTCCATCAACGCCATTGATCAATTGTTAACCCGAAAAGAGGCCGTTGAGATGATATGGCGCCACTATATTGCAAATCATGCCCAGTTGAAAGAAAAAGAATCCAGTTTGCTTGTGTGGTTGGATGATGATTTTTTGGACATGGATTATATTGGAAAAACTCAGTATTGGATAGGGTGCAATTATTATGCAAAGTACGATGGTCAGATTTACCACCTGAACTGCCATCCAGACACCACCCTTGACCCAACAGTGATGTTGGACGTAGACATTGATAGTTTTAAGATCGAAACAAGTTATCTTGATAACAATCAGGGCCAACGAGCCTTTTCGATGGCCCTTGATGACAAGGCTCTTTATTTGAGAGATGAGCAATTGGAAGACACAACTGGAGGAATTTTTATGCTACTTGATGCAAAAGCTTCCACGGAATTGAGCTCTGTTTTTTTTGGGCATGACAGTACAAAAATCTACCCCATTATTTGTTATGAGGGATGTCATCTTAACAATATACCCTTCCCCGATGCAGACATTGAAAGCTTTGAAATTTTGGACAACCTTTATTATCGAGATAAGAATAGTCTTTTTTATTTTTACCCCAGTATTAAAGCTGATGCACCACTTAAAATCATTGGGGCAGATTTAGAGACTTTTGAGCCAACTGAAGATGGCTATGCTAAAGATAAGAATCACACCTATTATCTAGGTCAAATGATGGAAGCGGAAAGGTAACTTTGTTTGCTCTGGATTGACACTGGCTTATTGACTCACCACCAAAAAAGGACGCGATGAATCGCGTCCTTACGTTTGGGGTTTTTTGGATGTTTTCTACTTCTTCTTTTTCGTCAAATCCACCGTGGTTTTAATCACCGTGTCAGGATTCAGCGACATGCTATCAATCCCTTCTTTGGCAAGGAATCTAGCAAACTCAGGATAGTCACTCGGGGCTTGGCCACAAATACCTACCTTACGATTTTTCTTTTTACCAATGGCAATGATCTGACGGACCAATTCCTTCACCCCTTCATCCCGCTCATCAAACACATGGCGAACCAAAGCGGAGTCTCGATCAACCCCCAGTGTGAGCTGAGTCAAATCATTGGAACCGATTGAGAACCCATCAAAGATCTCACAGAAGGCCTCACCTTGAATCACATTATTGGGAATCTCACACATCACATAAACCTCCAAACCCTTTTTACCCCGTTCCAAACCATTCTTTTTCATTTCTGACAATACTTTCTTGCCCTCTTCCACTGTGCGACAAAAAGGAATCATGAGCTTTAAGTTGATCAGACCCATTTCTTCTCGGACTTTTTTCATGGCCTTGCACTCCAGGGCAAAGGCATCGCGGTATTTGGGGTCGTAATAACGACTTGCCCCTCGCCATCCGATCATCGGATTCTCTTCGTGTGGTTCGTAGTATTCACCGCCAATCAAGTTGGCATATTCATTGGATTTAAAATCACTCATGCGCACAATCACATCTTTGGGATAAAACGCGGCTGCAATGGTGGCGACTCCTTGAGCTAGTTTGTCCACAAAAAAGTCTGCTTTATTGGTGTAGCCTCCGGTTAAGGATTCAATTTCTTCTTTCAACACTTTGTCTTTTAGTGTGTCAAAATTCAATAAGGCCATGGGGTGAATCTGAATGTAAGAATTGATGATGAACTCTAAACGAGCCAGTCCAACGCCATCATTGGGGATGAAAGAGGTTTCGAAGGCCATGTCTGGATTTCCCAAATTCATCATTATTTGTGTTTTGGGTTTTTTTAAATTTTTCAGACTGGTTTTCTTGACTTCAAATTTTAAAGCCCCGTCATAAATATTACCGGTTTCACCTTCGCAGGCCACGGTGATTTTCTGTTTATTTTTGATCACCTCAGTGGCATTGTTGGTTCCGACTATACACGGTATGCCCAATTCTCGGGATACAATGGCCGCGTGACAGGTTCGTCCACCACGGTTAGTGACGATGGCGGAAGCAATTTTCATGATCGGCACCCAGTCTGGATCTGTCATGTCAGTGACGAGTATGTCTCCCTTTTTAAATTTACTGATTTCTTCAGCATGATGAATCACACTGGCTTTACCGGTTCCAATTTTAGAGCCAACAGGTGCTCCGTGGGTGAGTATTTTTCCAGGTTTTTGAGTGAGCCTGTAATCCTCCAATACTGTCATGTCACGCTGTGACTGAACCGTTTCGGGGCGAGCTTGTACGATGTACAGGTCACCCGTTTCACCGTCTTTTGCCCATTCCATGTCCATGGGTTTAAAGTGGCCAGCTTCCTTACTATAGTGATCTTCAATGATGGCAGCCCATTTGGCCAACTGGAGGACTTCATCATCCGTAATGCAGAATTCTTTTTGCATGCTTTTACTCACAGGCACATTTCGAACAGGGGACTTGCTACCCCCTTTGGAATAGATCATTTTGATGGCTTTTTCACCTAATTTTTTGGTCAAAATGGGTTTGAAGCCTTCTTTTAAGGTTGGTTTGAAGACATAAAATTCATCAGGATTGACGGCACCTTGAACTACGTTTTCTCCAAGACCATAGGCGGCGTTGATCAGCACAGCTTCTTTAAAGCCACTTTCAGTGTCGATGCTGAACATCACTCCACTGGCTCCGATATCTGAACGGACCATTTTTTGGACGGCAATCGAAAGGCCAATAGAAAAATGGTCATAGCCTTTTTCCTCTCGGTAAGCGATGGCTCGGTCAGTGAAAAGTGAAGCGAAACATTTTTTACAGGCTTCTAACAAGTTGGCATCCCCTCTAATATTGAGAAAAGTTTCTTGTTGGCCGGCGAATGAGGCATCTGGCAGGTCTTCGGCAGTTGCTGAAGAACGGACGGCAGTGTCGCAGCCCTTTCCATACATGCGTTCCATTTTTCGGTAGGCAGTGATGATGGCTTTAGATAGGTCTTCAGGAAATTTGGCTCCTAAGATCACGTCACGGACTTTTTGCCCACGCTTTTGTAGATCGTTAATATTACTGGCATCAACCCCTTTAAGGATGCGTTTGATGTCATCTTTGATGCCTGCTTCCTCTGTCAGATAATGGTAGGCATGAGCGGTCACAGCGAAACCGTTGGGGATCTTGACCTTTTTTTTGGTGAGCTT
>JAUHXI010000137.1 GCA_030426875.1 bacterium | reverse complement strand
GGATTCGTCCCGCCTAGCACATGCCACTACTAGAAATAATGATACAAGGACCGATGAAAAAATTGAGTGCCTTTGAATCGTCAACTTCTGCCGTGTACTTGACCTGAGTGGGGTCAAATGGATTGTGACCCAAGCGGAAATTCTCGCGAATGTCCTCATCATACAACTCAATCTCCTGCTTAAAAACACCCGTGATGTTCGTGGCCAAGGGGCTGTCAATGAAAACAGGAAGATTCTTAGGGATTTCACCTCGATCAAACAACAGGTGAATGGAATAAATGAGCTCCTGAGTCCGCTCAAACGCAAACGAAGGAATGATCACCTTTCCACCCCGCTTTACTGTGCGATTGATCACTCGTGCCAATTCAGGCACACCCTCCTCAATCGGGGCGTGATTTCGATTGCCATAGGTGCTTTCACAAATCAAATAATCGGCCTGTTCAGGCTGATGAGGATCTTTAATGATCGGTAATTTATAACGGCCCAAATCGCCTGTAAAGACTAGACGCTTCTTTTTTCCATCTTCCTTGTCCACAATGTCTAAAATGATCATGCTAGACCCCAGCACATGACCCGCTTCACGGAAGGTCACCTTGATGCCTTCAAATAAAGTATATTCCGTGTCATAAGGCAGACCTTCAAATTGATCTAACGCGGCATGCACATCCTCTTCGTCATAAATGGGATCCATTTTTAACGCCGTATCTTTGACCCGTCGATTGAAATATTCCGTATCCTGTTTTTGGATGTAAGCGCTGTTTTTTGGTCGCTTCGGTGCCATAAATATGGCCAACGAAACCTTTTTTAACCAAATGAGGCAAATTCCCCGTATGATCAATGTGGGCGTGTGAAACTAAAACCGCATCCACGGTTGTTGGATCAAATTTAAAATCTTGATTCTTCTCGAACGCAATCTGCCGATGCCCCTGAAAGAGTCCACAATCAAGCAGAATTCGTTTCCCATTCACCTCCAACAGATGCTGTGAACCGGTGACCTCTAGGGCGGCACCATAGCTTGTTAATTTCATAATTTTTTATTTATTTTTTATCTATAATATAATCTGTGGTGAATCTTCTTAAAATGATCAGTATTCACTCCCCCTTTGACAAAGGGGGTTAGGGGGATTTTAAATAAGTTTTGAATGTGGAACTTAAATATTTAGCTTTTCGCAATGTAATTGGCTAAATCAACCATGCGGCAACTATAACCCCATTCGTTGTCATACCAAGACAGTACCTTGACCATATTTCCTCCAATGACCATGGTGTTGGCCGCATCCACACTAGAAGAATGTGAATCCATTTGAAAATCCTTAGAAACCAAAGGCCGTTTTTCAACCTGTAAAATGGTGGGATGCTCAGCAGCATAAGCTTCAAAAGCAGCATTCACCATGTCGGAAGTGACGTCTTTTTCAAGTGAAACGGTCAAATCAACTAGCGAAACGGTGGGGGTTGGCACCCGAACGGCCATACCCGTTAACTTTCCTTGCAGCTCTGGCAGCACCAAACCAACCGCTTTTGCAGCCCCAGTGGAGGTAGGAATCATGCTCTGAATACAACTTCTAGCCCGTCGGATGTCTTTGTGAGGCAGATCCAAAACCCGCTGATCATTGGTCACTGCATGAATGGTGGTCATGATGCCGTGTTGGATGCCAAAACTGTCTTGCAACACTTTGGCAACAGGAGACAGGCAGTTGGTCGTACAACTGGCATTAGAAACAATGTGATGGGCATCGGGTTGATAATCAGCTTCATTCACCCCCATACAAATGGTAATGTCCGCCCCTTTATCGCCCTTGCAGGGGGCAGAAACAATGACTTTTTTAGCCCCGGCCGTTAGATGCTTACTAGCGCCTTCATGCGTTCTAAAAAAGCCAGTGCATTCTAAAACCAAATCAACTCCTAAATCCTTCCATGGCAGTTTTTCGGGATCTGGCTGAGCAAAAATATGGATTTTCTTTCCATCCACCATCATGTCGTCGTCGCTAAGTTCAACCGTTCCAGGGTAGCGACCAAACGTCGAATCAAACTGAAAAAGATGAGCCAACATTTTGTTATCCGTCAAATCATTGATGGCAACCACCTCTAAATCCGTATCAGACTGCATGATGCGATGTAAAATCTGACGTCCAATCCGGCCGAAGCCGTTGATGGCAATTTTCATAGGTTTTTAAGTTTAGTTTTTGTTGACCTTATTATAGCGTTTTTTGAGTGAAAAATCAATGCCTAGCTTTAAAAATTCTGATGATTGTCGATTTTAAAAACAATCCATTCTCAAGATTTAAATACAAAATATTCATAAGAATTGCCTTCGGATAGATTTTTCTGATATCATCAATTTAAAATAATACTATTCAATAAATAATATGTTAAATAAATATAGTCCTTCCGGCAAGTACTCTACCACTTCATTTGCCTACCTCTTTCTAGTAATCGTTATAATTGCACCGATCTGCGCGATTTATGCAATCATCAGTCTTTACAACCCTTCAGCCTATTTAGGCGTACTTATTGCAGGGTTTTTTTCAGCCTCAGTTGGAATGATAATTGCTTTTTTTGTGATCAAAATGGGCAAGGTAAGAAATCAGAAAATGGCCATTTTATTTGGTTTATTTGGAGGATTAATTGCATTTTATATGCAATGGGCGGCATGGCTAGGAGTTGCACTATATTACAGCAACATCAATGCTATTGTTGAACTTGAAAATCTAAAGGGTGCTATTTTCTTACTGTCACATCCTCTAGAAATGTTAAAAGACATGAGCATGCTCTATACTGAAGGATCATGGCACTTTGAAGGTAGTCAGATGAAAGGGCTGCCTCTTTTAGGCATCTGGATCGTGGAAGGCCTGATGATACTTGGGTTTTCAATTTATTTTCCCTTACAAGAAATTAAAAAACCCTTTTCAGAAAGAGGAAATGAGTGGTTCAAAGAAAAGCAGGTTCTCTTTAATTACATCACCGATAAAACCGAATTCATTACAGATTTACAAACGGGGGCGTCTAAATTAATTGAAGGCATGTCAAAATTGAATTTAGCCAGCATCAACAGCAAAAATCACAGCATGCTACACATTTTCTACTCCCAACAAGGTGAATACTATTTGACCATCGTAAACAAACGCACTCATGGCAAAGAAAAAGGGTTTTCCAATCAAATTTTAGAAAAATATATTGAACTAGACCCTACAGTAGCATCGGCCTTGATGAGGCGGTAAGTGATGAAGTTAAAGTCTTGTATTGGCCCATGCAATAGCCCTTGATTTTAAACGTTTTTGTACATTTTGAATCAGCAATTGTATAAGCCTCTTCAGCTGGTTTTTTAATATGCGGAAACAGAAAGGTGTTGTATTTTGGCTGCTTAAGGAAAGTAAATACAAATGATTTATACCAAAAAATAGTCATAAGAAGCTTTCTGGGATCTCCATTTTAGATGATTTTTATCTCTTTTTAGTTGATAGTTTAGCAGGACTAAATAAACGACGAGTGAGGAAGTATCAGGGAAAAAAAGGTGAAAATGGATGAAATGTGGAGACCCCAGATAGGCTCCAATACTGCAAAGGCAAAAATTGCCTTCACATATAGTTTTCTGTTATATTTCGAATGAATTAACCCTTACCTCTTACATGCTAAAACACTATAAGCCTGCAGGTGGCTTCTCTCCTGCTTCATTTGCCTATTTTCTTTTGGTGGCAGCTATTCTTTTACCACTCAGTGCAGCTTATGCAATCATCACGATTTACAGCCCTCTAATCTATGTAAATGTAATCGCAGCAGGCGGGTTCGCGGCCTTGGTTGGAATTTTAGTTTCCTTTTTAGTAATAAAAATAGGTAAAGTTAGAAGTCGTTCAATGGGCTTCTTTTTCGGCCTTATTGCAGCCTTAATTGCCGTTTATTTTCAGTGGGCAGCATGGCTAGGATTCATGACGGGTGATAATTTATATTATGGAGGATTTGATTTATCCAGTGCATTTGAAGACTTGAAATATGGCCTCCATTTACTGACAAATCCATTAGAGATGCTGCGAGCAATGAATTTATTTTATGTTGAAGGCGCTTGGACCGTTGAAGGCACTCTAGTGAAAGGG
>JAUHXI010000136.1 GCA_030426875.1 bacterium | reverse complement strand
CCAGCCGACTTTAGCAATGGGATCTACTTGACGTGAAAGTAGGACCACATCGCTATCAAGCAATAAGGACACAAAATCTTGTGTCCTTATTGGGGTGATATCGGTAATTTTTAAGTCCTATTAAGCCGCTTTCATCTTTATTTTTACCTCTTTTTTCTTTTCCACTTTTTCCACATTAATCTGGCCAATCTTTAAGCTAGATTTAATGTTATCCAAAACTTTTTGATTGTCTTTAAGAAAATTCTTAGCCTTTTCTCTTCCTTGTCCCAACTTAGTGGATTCAAAGCTGTAAAAAGCTCCTGATTTGGTGATGATATTCTTTTCCACAGCCGTGTCCAAGAGGTCGCCTGTTAAAGAGATCCCTTCATTGAACATGATGTCAAATTCAGCTTGCTTAAAGGGGGGTGCAACCTTATTTTTTACGACCTTTACGCGAGCCCGTCGACCCATGATTTCCTTGCCATCCTCAGCCGTTCCAGTGATTTTATCCTTGGCTCGAATGTCCATGCGTACAGATGAGTAAAATTTAAGCGCATTGCCACCTGTAGTGGTTTCAGGGTTACCAAACATCACTCCAATTTTCATTCTCAACTGATTCAAAAAGACAACAGTGGTGCCTGTCTTTGAAATGATAGAGGTGAGCTTTCTGAGGGCCTGGCTCATCAAGCGAGCTTGCAAGCCCATGTGTGAATCGCCCATCATGCCTTCAATTTCAGCCTTTGGAGTCAAGGCAGCCACAGAGTCAATCACAATAATATCCACTCCCCCCGAACGAGTGAGAGTTTCTACGATTTCTAAGGCTTGTTCCCCATTGTCAGGTTGAGAAATGAGCAGTTCAGCCGTATTGACGCCAATGCGTTGAGCATATTCTGGATCCAGTGCATGTTCTGCATCAATAAAGGCAGCCGTACCACCCGCTTTTTGAGCTTCAGCAATGGTGTGAAGGGCCAAGGTGGTTTTTCCAGATGATTCTGGGCCATAAATTTCGATGATTCTTCCCTTGGGGATGCCACCTCCCAAAGCTTGATCAAGAGAGATTGAGCCAGTGGAAATTGTTTCAATTTCAATTTTAGATTTTTCTCCCAGCTTCATGATAGTGCCTTGTCCATAATTCTTTTCAATCTGGGCAAGCGCGTTTTTAATTGCATCATCTTTATTGCTCATTTTTATTTAGGTTAAATGATTGATAATTGTTTTTTGCGTAAAAGTTTATAGAGTTTAAACGCGCTCATAGTATAGTAAACTTTTGTTCACTCGTCAATGATTTTCTTTAAAAAAAGAGGTGAATCGAAAGATTCACCTCTTTTTGATGCCAAAATTTTCTAATGGACAAAAAATCGTTTCATATCTAAACTTTCTTTCTACGGGTCAAAACATAAGCTCCGGACAAGCTGGCAATCATCAAGGCAAGGAGGAGGTTTTCAGAGCCAACATTAGGCAGTTCATGATCAATCATCATGTCATAATTGATGGTGAACGTGGCGGACTCAATGGCATTTCCCTCTGCATCCAAAGCCTCAACTTCATAAGTATTGAGTCCTTCTTCAAGGGTTTGCATGTCAGTTGAGGCGATGTAGCTCCACTGTGTCTGACCGGCGTAATAAAGTCTTAAACGGTAACCGTTGATCACAATACTATGGGTTCCCTCTGGGGCGATACCACGAATGACATTGTAATTCAGCCTAGTATCCAAACGCTCTCCATCAAACGAACTAACGGTTAGGCCACCTTCCATCTCCTCATTTTCAACCACTTCAGGCATTTCAATTAACTCAACAACGTCTTCAACTTCTCCTTGAACAAGGTCAGCCCCTTCTTCTTCTTTTTCTTCTTCTTCGTGTTGGTGCCCTTCTTCAGTGCGACCATGCTCTTGAACCTCATCATCATGTTGTTCAGCAGTATCTGTCTCAAGGACTTCAGTAGGCAGCTCAGCAGGCTCCTCATCTTCTAAGTCTTCATCAAACTCCTCTTCGGTTTCAGCCAATTCTTCGCCTTGGTCAGATGCTTCTACATCAAGCTCCAACTCGTCGTCTTCTGACACATCTTCATCAACCTCGACATCCACCTCAGCAGCACCTTCCTCAGACTCTTGAGTGTCCACATCATCTTCAGTTTCAGTTTCAACCTCAGCTTCATCATCAGAATTTTCGATAGCATCTTCCGCTACTTCAACAGGGTCTTCAATGAATTCTTCAATTGGCTCCTCTGGTTCTACAACAATTTCCTCAACGTTTTCTTCTTGCGGGTCATTTTCTACATCAGTCTCATCCTCTACAGGGTCAGACTTAATTTCGGAGACATCTTCAGCAACATCTTCTGGAACATCATCCGTGTCAAAACGGACTGTCTCATCTTTGGGCGTACATCCAGCAGTGAATGCAACCGTAAAAGAGAGCATAAAAACAAATAAAAGCTTCTTCATTTAGAAAAATGATAAATGATAAAATAGCTTTGTTTTTGTTTTGGCTAAAGGAATGACTTACTACTCTTTGGGCTTAATTTTCACATTGTAGTAGTTGTGAACCGATTCTTCAGTGCCAAAAGACACACTTTCTTCACAGGTGGCGCATTTGAAACTGAGCTTCTTCCCAATACGCTTTGGACTCACAGGCGATTTACACTGCTTACAGTAATAAACTATTTTAGCAGGTTGCCCCTCATCATCTGTGAATTTTTTATCCACCTCAACATCAGATTTGATGATTTCAGTGTATTCTTTATCAGTGGGGGCATTGATTTTTGGGAGGGTTTTGTCGTCGTCGTTCATAAGAGAGATATTGTAAATGAAAACTTGATGAGTGCAAGTTTTTTATCGAATTATGATCTTTACAAGTTTATTTTTTGTTTCATAATTATTTTATGATTCTAGCAATTGAAGGTCTGTATGGCACTTAGAAGCTGCGAGAAATTAGTGATCACACGTGAGTTTTTACTCACCCCTCACCTCTGACCACTCACCACTCAAAGAGCGTGACCGAGTGACTATTTGTCTCGGTAAAAACTAGGTGGCAATGAATGTGTTTTTTTTGCTCCTGCTTCGCGATTGAAATAATCAGATTGACTAGTGATGGGTTTTTTAGGCACTTGCTTCACCTCTTCTTTAACTTCCTCCTGAATGTTTTCTACTCCTTCATCCTCTTGAATGACCTCAGTTTCAGGGAGTTTTTGCTCAACTGCGGTTTCAATTTCTTCAATCACCGTAGCGTCTTCTTGAAAGTTATTTAAAACCTCGGGTTTTTCTTGGGGGTGTGAAGCTTCTTCATCAATGGATTCTTGCCCCTTGCTTTCTCGCTCAAAGTACTCAACGCCTTCTTTTTTACGCAGGTTTTGAATGAGTGAAAAACTAGCCAATGCTCCAAAAAAAGCAGCTGCCAAAGTCATAAAAAGGCCAAATCGAATGCTGCCATTAAACGCTTCATTGGCCCGCTTAAAATAAACGCCGAGCAATATGAGGCTCAAAAAAGCAGCCTCACCCGTAAAGAAAAGTAGGATTTGCTCCCGCTTGAATTTCATTTTTGGAAAAGGTAAGCGAAGACTGTCAGCCAACAAATAAATGAGTGAAAAAAGACCGAACATAAAAATCACAAATCCAATCACTCCCAAATCGCCACTGTAACCATAGTCAACAAAAGACAAGCCATCGACTTGAACCATGGAATACCAGGGCATAAAAAGCCCCACCATCACAACAATGGCGCTGATTCCAATGACTTGTTCCTGAAGGCTCAATCTGAGTAAAACGGTTTTAAGGCGACGCAGGTTCATGGTTATTTTTTAGTGTTTATTTTTTTACTTTTTTTTCAAGAGTGATTCTATCACAATTAAAAAAACGGGACAATAACAGCATTACAAAGAATTGATTTGCTTTTTTTATAATTTATGCTAATTTAGCATTCAACTTGATAACTAAATTAGTGATGGAGCACCAGGAATTAAATAGACTTCCAAGGAGAAATTCATTGATCCGATTCTCACTCAGCTTAGCATTAGGCTTCATAGCTTGTGATCAAGGCGTTGCACCAAAAAAGAGTGATGGCAGCAGCTCGGCACTTGAAATGACACCCAAAAACCGAAGGTCAGAAAAAGAATTGACTCATGATCATGAAAAACCAAAAAGTTATTTTAAAGCAGTAGCGATTGATGAAAGGTGGGATGACTTAAAATCTTGTGATGGGGATGATGACTG
>JAUHXI010000135.1 GCA_030426875.1 bacterium | reverse complement strand
ACAAAGCCTAAATAAAACTTAATCTCTAAATATCTGAGGTTTAAAGCTTATTGTAGAACCCCCCCCCTGAATCCCCCTTTGGAAAAAGGGGCACCTTATTATGACGTCTAGTTTTCAGATTCAATTCTTGAGAAAAATTGTAAAAATAGGTGAACAAAAAAAGCTTAGATAACTCTTGTAGAGCTCATCTAAGCTTTTTAACTATCCTAATAGAGGAAGTGTCTCAATTAACTCTCCAAGCACGTATAACCTTCGGTTTGGAATGCACAAGAATACCCCTCAGAATCCTCCAGGATAAAGCCCTCAACCATGCTCACTGTAACGCTCACAGTACTCAAATCTAAAGGATCAGTACTCACTGGCTCGCCATTGTAATAAACCATATCCTTATCCATGGCCAACGTAACGGTTGGGAATTGATTTTCAACCAAGACGTCGAAACTAGATACATCT
Source organism: bacterium (assembly GCA_030426875.1). Classification (GTDB taxonomy): domain Bacteria; phylum Patescibacteriota; class Gracilibacteria; order UM-FILTER-43-11; family UM-FILTER-43-11; genus JAUHWS01. The sequence goes on along the minus strand of JAUHXI010000135.1, from coordinate 3,810 downwards.
GCTTCTTGATCCGTCAAAACCCACTTATCTGGTTTAGGCTGGAGTGAACTCGGAAAATCAAATATGGAATAAACATTCTGATTGTCCTTTGCGTAATGAGCACTGACGACCTCAAATGAATCCTTGTCTTCAACCTGAACCGGAACATCACCAAAATAAAGCTTAGAACCGGCCATAGCCCAGCGACCACTATGAAAATCAGCCGTCAGTGAGCCACTGGTTTCTGGTAACTCAAACTTCAAAACTTCTAAATCATCTGGAGAAACATCCTTCAAAAGGTTCAACTTAAACTCGGTGGATTCTTGGTAGATATAAATTGAATCAACAAAGTAAACTTCCCCCTCTTTCTGGATGTAGTTACCATCCAAAAGACTCATGGTTTCAAGGTCAAAGTTTTCAACTAACAAGCCTAAATAATAAAGCTGGTCTCCTGAACGAGCCAAGGTAAAGGCAATGTCAGACTCTACCATTTCAAATGTAGCCGGATCGACATCCTCTAAAATCACAAAGCCATCTTCAGTGTACTTGTCTAAGTAATACACATTCTCTTTATCCTTTAAATAATAACAATTCACCATTTCAAGGGTTTGAGCATCTGCCTGAAGGAGGAGTGTTTGCAGGTCTTTATAGTCGGAAAAAACATCGGCACAGAATGTGGACTCATTAGCATCGAATACTTTCAAATGGGTTCCCTCTGGCGCTTCAATTTCGAGAGCAGGACCGTTATCCGTGTTATACACCATAAACGTTTTTCCGGTTCCAGAGTAGCACGCCATGGAGGCGAACGGGTTTAAAAGTTGGCCTTGAGGCAGCTCATAAACATCTGAGATGCCATGCTTTTCTTGGGTATACTGTTCAAAAACCCGGATGTCATGAGGCGCTTCTTCAATCTGGTAACAAGGGTAATTTTCGGTGACAAGTTGATCCAATCCCATTTCAAGCAAGAGTTCATCTTGATAGTAAGGATGGTATTGAGACCAATTCCCCTGACTCATCATCATGGAACGAGCCAATAGGTCTGAGACATAAAAGCGAGTGGCATCCCTGCCTGGCTCAAATGGCATGGCGCGCGTGTCGATAAAATGAGGTTCTGAGAGCAGGTTCTTTTCGTAGGCAAATCCAACATAATTGGCAAACCAATCCTCAGAATCCACGTCAGAGAGCTTTGAAACATCGAAATCACCCTCAGCAGCATCCCCAAAAATAGGCTCTAGAATGATTTTGTAGGCCTCAGCTTGATTCACCGGATCGCCAGGTAAGAATTTTCCATCAGGATAACCCTCAACCCAATTTTGCTCTTTAGCATAACAAACATAAGGTGCAAACCACTGGGCTTGAACATCATCGAAACAGTCTCGGTACGCTTCAGAATCAGGATCAATCCCCTGGCCAACCACCAAAACCTTTGTCAATTCAGCTCGATTCATGCCCTCATCTCCCTGAAAAGTTCCATTGGGGTAGCCCTCAATCACCTTCTCATTCACCAAGTAACCCACCGCGGCATTGTCAGGAATTTCGATGTTCAAATCTGAAAAATTTGCCCCAACCTGTTGGGGAGCTAACATTAAAGCAAGGGCCCAGGCTACGGCAAGGCTAGTGAAAGATGAGGCTATTTTTTTGACATTCATTTTCATTTTTTATTATTAATACAATTGAATTTTACAATAAAAAACTCCAATTGGACAATTAAAAATGGAATCTTCTTATCTCAAATTGTAGAAATTATTTCAGTGTTTCACCGCCACATAGCGTAAAAAATGATCCGCTAAAACTAAGTTCACCATCGCCTCACACACTGGGACCGCACGGGGGAGCAAGCAAGGGTCATGTCGGCCCCCCACCTTTATAGAAGAAGTCGGCTTTAAGGCCACTCGCAAAGTCATGGGCTGACCGTTGGAGATGCCGCCATACATCCCCACTTCCATTCCATTGGACTCACTGCCTTTTAAATGAGCCACATCGAACCCTTGACCGTATTCAAAGCCAACGACTGCGTTGATACTGATGAGAGCCTTGGCCAAATCCGCCTTCAATTTATCAAACACCGGCTCACCCAAACCAATCGGACAGTTTTCAATTTGAATTTCAATAACACCCCCCACTGAATCATCATTATTTTTAGCATCGAGAATGAGTGCTTCCATTTTTTCAGCAATCTGCAGATCAGCGGCTCGGACCGAATTTTTTTCAATGACGGAAAGGTCAGGATTCTCGACCATCAAATCTCCAATTTGCTTGGTATAAGCCGTCACACGGAGATTGGAAGGAAGGATCCGCTTCGCAATCGCGGCCCCTGCCACCCGCATGGCCGTCTCGCGTGCACTGGACCGTCCCCCACCCCGGTAGTCGCGGAAGCCATATTTGAGGTCATAGGCCTCATCAGCATGACCAGGGCGATGGTTGTCCTTGATGTTGGAATAATCTTTTGAGCGCTGATCCTGGTTATAGATGATGAGAGAAATCGGAGTGCCGGTGGTTTTTCCTTCAAAAATTCCAGAGAGAATTTCGACGTGATCGGGTTCGTTACGTGGGGTCGTGACCTCACTCTGACCAGGCCGCCGCCGATCGAGGTCTTTTTGAATGTCGGCTTCTAAGAGCTCAATGCCTGACGGGCACCCATCAACAACTGCGCCAATGGCTTTGCCGTGGGATTCGCCCCAAGTGGTTAAGGTGAAGATTTTTCCGAAGGTGTTTCCGGGCATGACTTATTGATTATGAATTACAATTTCTTTATCTATTACTTTGACTGGAGTAGTCCGAATTGAGTAGATTTCATGCACATTTTAGGCTCAAGAACTTTTATTTTTAATAAACAAAAATCATTTAATGTGAAATTTTTTAATGAGCAGTAATCAATTTCATAATATCCAATAAATAAACATTTTATAAAATTTAAGTTGACAAAATTTTAAAAATTACCTTATTATCAAAGAGAGCAACATTGCTTTTATTTTAGAATTTATAAACTTAACCTAGAAAAAAATCATGACAGAGAGTCCTTCACAGAAATCAAGAGAGTTTTACCTAATTCGAGCAGTAAGAAATAGCTTTATCGAGCTATCAACGCACCCAGAAGATCAAAATCATACTGAAACTTCAGATGGAATACCATCATGTGCCAGTATCAATCGAATTCAAGTGGAATCAGGGCGCCTGGTCGAAAGTCATGGAGTTAGAGGCGAAGATGAAATGAAAAAATCTTCTTATGACCCAGAAGCTTTCTTGGCTAGAACTCAAGATGTAATGATTATTTTTACAGATGGTGAACGAAAAAATCTAGCTGAAACCTTGGAAAAATTCGACATTTGGCACAAAAAAGTCTTATCAGAAGCCAGTTAAGTCAAAGATCATAGCATTCTCACTTTTGAAAGCCTGCTATTTAGCGGGCTTTTTCTATAAACATCTCATTTTAAAACATTATTTATCACTTCTGCAGGCAATTCCAACCTCACAAACATCTCATAATGCTTTCTAGCCTGACCCATCAACATCTCCATTCCACCAATCACAAATCGCGCGCCCATGGACTCCGCCCGTGTAAGGAGAGCAGATTTTGTCTTATAATTACAATCCATCACCACCTTATCTTTCAAGGTACAGACACAAGATTTTGCGTCTGTACATTCTATTAATAATGAATCCACCACAGGCGTTGCATTAATAAGAATATCATAATCCGAACGTGCTGTCGGCAGATCGTCCCGCCCCAACAACTCAACCGAAGCCGCCCCACCTTTCTGACACGCATACGCACAGGCCAACGCCGCCCCGCCCCGCCCCAAAATAAGAACCCGAGCCCCTTTCAAATCA